>JAPOLW010000126.1 GCA_029976905.1 bacterium
CTCGATGCCGCCGTTGATGATCTGGGTGGTCACACCGAAGCCAGGCTCGAGACCACCGGCGAGATCGTGTTCATTGGGCTGCCACGTCCCATCGAGAGCGTGCAACATCGATGGCTTGGGCGGCTGCGGGTAGACGTAGAAGAAGACGGCACTCGCCAGGTTGAGCCACGTGTCCGCAACCAGGTTCGGTTCCTCGAGCAGAACGGACACATCGCCGAACATCGCCTGTGAGAACGGACCGTAGTTGTAGTTGTAGCTGAGCTGCTTGGCGCCACGGCCGAAGTAGCTCTTGTAGGCCCCGGCCGAGGGGTGGCCCTCCGGAAAGACGGCGCACGGCCACGTCGCGCCCTGCCACGTCGAGAGATCGCAGATGCCGTACCCCCCGGCCGCGTCCTCACTCCATCCCAACTCGCGCACGTAGACCAGGCCCTGGCGCCACTGCGGCTCCGGCCAGGCGATGGTGTGGCCGCCGGTTTCCTGGGTGAAATGGGCGAACATCGTGGCCAACGCCTTTCGACAGATGGCATCGGCGTCGCGTCCATCGTCGTAGGAAGCACAGAAAGCCGGGAACTTCGCGATGGCACGCAGGAAGCTCTCGTAGGTGTACTCGGGTGACCGCCGCGGGAAGAAGAACTCCCAGCGTTCGGCATCGACGATCGTCTCCACACGACGCACGTTTTCGGGATTGGCCGCGCGTCCCGGCACGACCGCCTCGACCGCCTCGTTGTCTCGCGTGCGGATCGAGTCCTTCACGAGCGCCATGAGCGGGCCCTCGGTCAGGGCGGCTTCATCGGCCAGGAGCTCGCTTCGGTACAGAGTCACTTCGTTGCCGGAGTCCTCTGGCGGATCGACGACGCCGGTCGAATCGTCTCCCTGGTCGGGATCCGATGTGCCGTCTCCGGGTTCGGGTTCGGGTTCGGGCTGCGGATCGGTCGACCCTTCACAGCCCACCGTCGCTGCTCTCCAAACGCCCCAGGGGCCCGTGGTCCCGGGCTCTTCCCCACGCGTCCACCAATGCGCTTCCCAGGTCCCCCCCGCCCACGAAACCCGGTCGCCTCCGACGTAGATCGCGCCGTCGTCCCAGGCCGGGCAACCGACCGCCGCCTCCATTCGCTGATCGACCTCGACCTCCGCCCGCGAGAAGAGGACGCCATCACTCACCTGAACCTCGAAGACGTAGGCCACGTCCCGCGTCGGTTCGGGCAGCGTCGCCACCGGATCGATGCGAGACCGATCATCGAAGATTGCTTGCGGCTCCACCGGAGCCACCTGCTCCCAGCGATAGGTGAGTGCATCCCCATCCGGATCGTCCGACCCCAACGCGGACAGTTGCACCACTCCGGCACCGATGACTTCCACGACGTCGGCACTCACGACGACGACCGGTGCGTTGTTTCCGACGATCGGTCGTTGCTCCACGGTGACCTCGCGATCGACCACGACGGTGCCATCGTTGACGAACACACGGAAGACGTAGGTCAGAGGCTCCACGGCTGGAGGAAGAAGCACGAAGGCCTGCGCTGTCGTCGACCCCTCGATCGTCACCACGGGCGCGCCCCCCGTGCTCTGCTCCCACACGTACTCCAGGGCGTCGCCATCGGGATCGAGAGCCGAGACGAGAAGTTCCACCGTGGCGGCTCCGTCCGGTCCGACCTCGAGCACCGTAGCCCAGGCCTCGACCGACGGAGGCAAATTTGCCTCGTTCCCGCCGGCGCACTCCGTCGCGCCCGACGCGAGCCGCTCCCAGGGTGTTTCCCACGGGTAGGCGACCAGATCGACATCGGACGGAACATCCTCGGGACCCGCCCACCATTTGGCGTAGAAGAGATCCCCGGCGAAGCACACGCGATCCCCGGCCACATAGATCTCACCGGGCACGTAGCCCTCCGAAGCGCGGGCGCTCGTCGGCACGCACATCGTCAATCCCAATATCCCGGCCCAAATTGCCAGGGTGCGCCGGCGCGCTCTTTTTCCTCTGTGTCCTCGTTTGTTCATCGTTCGGTTTCCTCTGCCGGATGCGTCCCGGTAACGTTGAAGGCGCGTCGGCCGCCGACGCGGAATCGCACGGCTCTCGACGCAATCGCTACGTGGACGCGCGATCACTCCAGGAATTCAAACGCTCATACTCGCCAGGCGCACAGGATGGCCGTCGCAGCAATGAGCGAACGCCCAACGTGTTGCCGGCTGGCGACAGTCGTGTCGCTCTGGGTTGACACGACGCTCGGTCGCAGCCTCACGAGGCAAGCAGTCGATTCACCGCAACGGATTTCCCTTCTCACCGGAACCGGTCCGGGCTCGGCAGGGTCACCGTGAAGATTGCGAGTTCGGCAGGCTTGGCGACTTGCCTGAAGTCCCGTTCGATGCAGCCCGCCCGAGCATGCACGTTCGGACTCCACCCCTGCTTTTCATGATCGATTCCGGAGCGTCCGGTAGGCTGAGGGAAGGCGGCCACCCGCAAACGTCCGCGTCCGGTCGCGAGGACTCGCGATCACGACGCGCGTGTCCGTTCTTGCCGGGGTTGATCTGCCCCGCTTCGAACATGGCCACGCCGCGCGTGGTGGGAATTGCGTCGACAGATTTCGGGCACTCCTCGTACCGCGCAAGATGCATCGATCGCGCGCCGCACCGCGACGGCTCGGTACGATCACGCTCGACCTGCTGACGCGTGTCGCTTCTGTCGGCGTGACTTCCACGGCAGACGATTCGATCCGCCTGCTCCCGTATCTGCAGGACCCTTTGCTCGATACGCCAGCGGCCCGGCACGATCCGTACGCCAAGCGTTTCGAAGCAAACGGGTTCGCCCGCATACGGAACACGTGCGCGCGGTGCGGGACGAACGGTACAGACTCCTCCGGCGCAACGGAGGCCACCCTGCAACGGCGCGGTAGCGCAAGCGCGACCTATTCCTCGGCGACGCTCACCACGATCGCCCGAGAGGATGCCGACCGCTTCAAGGCAAACCGGTAGCCCGGCACCCCGCCTCCGGAGAGGCCGACGATCCGCTCTTGCATCGAGCGCCCGCCCTAGGGTTCCCGCCAGCGGGCGACAGCTTTTCGTGACGAACCTGCCTCTCTGCAGCCGAGAGACAAGACCCGGCAAGGATTCTGGGGAACTTCACTCGCTTGCACTTTTCTGTATTGACCTCGCCGCCCGCAGCACGCCACTGTAGAAGCTCCATGAAACGCTTTGTGCCCGCTCACCATGCCAGCATCACGCCGGAGCGGGCTGCCCTCACACGCGCAGGACGCCCATGCCAACCCTTCGACGACGACACTGCTCTCACGAGGCAATCCCAGGAGACACCGAAATGAATTTCCCACGAGCTGCTCTAATGCATCGCTACACCGCCAACCATAGGGTGCACTCGATTTTCTGGGGAACCAGGAGTTGGGGAGTGCGCTCTCTCGTCTTTTTCGCGCTCCTCCTCGCCCTGCCGGGTCGAGCCCCGGCGGCGACCTACAACGTCCCGGGAGACTTCGCGACCATCCAGGCCGCGATCGACGACGCCGGCGTGGTCAACGGCGACACCATCACCATCGACGCCGGCACGTACACCAATGGCCTCGGGAACTGCTACGGCCCCCAGGTCTACACGATGTACATCAACAAGGAGCTGACCATCCAGGGAGCCGGGGATGGCAGCAATCCGGCCTCGAACACGGTCTTCGCGCCGTTCAGCTGCGGCGGGCAGAAGACCAACGGTGCGATCTTCATCGACGCGAGCAACGTCACCCTGAGCGACATCTACATCGACGCGCGGGCGAACATGGACTCCGGAACCGGCCAGGAGGTCGCCCGGGGCCTGCAGACCTCGGGCCCCATCGACAATCTGCTGGTGGAGGACGTGACCTTCTACGGCACCACGCACTCCTGCTTCGAGTTCAACTACGCGACGAACTCGACCGGGCGTCGCCTCTTCTGCGACCGCAGTGTGACGGGCTACAACCTCGGGAACGCCAACGGCTACCGCATCGTTGCCTCCCCCGCCTTCAACCTGGAGGATTCCGGCACCTCGGGCGGCGCGAGCACCTACTACATGATCATCTTCCAGGACACCGTCGGGGTGAACATGACCGATGTCGACCTGACGGGCGGCGCTAGCAGCTACGGCCAGTGGCTCTACACGTGCTGGAACTTCCATGACCCGGTAACGACCCTTTCCATCGACTATGAGAACGTCACGATCGACGACGTTCCCACAGCGATCTATCTCACCCCGGCGACCGATTCGATCGTCTCCCTGACCACCGACCCGGGAGACCTGACCTTCGGAAACAACGTCGATGTGCCTTTGCATATCGACCTCACCTACAGTGGCTGCTCTGGCCATGGCACCTACGTCGCCCTGCAGGACTTCACCTGCAACGCCGGTCTTCCATGGATGATCGAAGACAGTGCCAACGGCTCGCAGCGCTGGTTCGAGTCCGAGGCCGACGCCGACGCCTGGAGCGCGGCGAATTGCGCCGGAAGCTGCACCAAGAACAACACCGGCTGCTGCGGCGACGGCGTCCTGAACCCCTTCTTCGAGCAGTGTGACGAAGGCGACCGCAACCCCGCCGGGCCCGGCGACTGCTGCACGGCGGATTGCCAACTTGCACCTGCGGGGACCGTTTGCCGCGCGGCCATCGGGGAATGCGACGAGGAAGAAGCCTGTGACGGCGTCTCGGGTGTCTGCCCCGCCAACGCGTACTTCCCCGACGGCGACGCATGCTACACCGACCCCTATATCCCCGACCCGCCCAATCGCGTACCGCCGACCCGGACGCTGCCCTGCGACTTCGGGGAATGTGTCTGTGAGAGCGGCATTTGCGTCGGGCCCGGCACCCTCACGACTCGAATCGCGCGAGCGACGGCCAACCAGGCTGGTTCCCGGTTCACGGACAAGGGGACGGTTCTCGTAAAGGCCGCCGTGTACGATACCGACACCTTCAACGTGGAGCCTCAGGGGGATTTCCGGACACAGATGCTCGCACAAAAGGTAGCCCTCCAGGTCTCCGACGGCGGGGGCTTCGACGTGACGAGCCCGATCACAGGCTGCGTCGACGGAAAGAGTGGCCGGGCCATCAAGTGCAAGAGTGACACGGCCAAGGTCGTCTGCCGGAGATACGATGGCATCGATGCCATCTGGGATTGCAAGTTCCGGCTCAAGAAACTGGAGGCGGCGGATACCGGGACCGGTCCCATGAATACCACGCTCACGGTCCGCGTCGTGCAGCCCAACGAGTTCTACCAGGTTCGACGCACGGATACGGTGGACCCGGCATCGTGCGTCCTCAAGGGAGCAGATAGCCGATCTGTGCAGTGCAAGGTGACGCAATGAGGATCTTCCAAACGGACAAGACCATGCTCTCTGCAGAGGATTTCAAGATGACGTCGATGACACGAAGCCAAATGCTGCTGCCGCTCCTGCTCGCGTCCTTTGTCTGGGGCAGCATCTTCGCGGCCCCGGAGGCCCGAGCCACCACGGGGTCCCTTCAGTACGCAAAAGTGAAGATCTCCAAGACAGGAAAGCCCAGCGGAAGCATGGGCATGCGGGCTCTGCTGCTGGAGTCTACTCTGGCGACCGACTTCTTTACCCAACTCAACGCCGGAAGCTGCTCGATGACCTTCACCTCGGCAGACCCTGGAACCGGTGCCTATACGGAAACGATTGCGCTCACGGGTTGTGCCAGCAACGGCAAGACGTACGGCACCAAGTGCAAGTTCGCCACCGCGGGCGCACCGACGGTCAAGGCGACCACCTGGGCGGATAAGGATCTGCTTGGCAGCTTCTGGATCAAGGCTCGCTTCGGCCGCGTCCCATTCTCGGTGCCAGCCCTGGCCGGTCCGATCACCGTGACGCTGGACTGCAGCACCGTCGAGCAGTTCAGCGATGTTGCCGACGACTGCTCGATCTCAGGCCGGGCCAACCGGATCCGTTGCAAGAAGGTCGATAACTGAGCACGGCCGCCGGCCCGCAGAGCCTTCCCCCAGCGGAATGCGACGCGGGTCGGCTGGTCGTCCGGAAGCGAGATGCCGATTGGCACTGGCTCCTTTCCGGACTTTCGGCCACGATGACCTTCGGTTTCGGGGCGAGAGCAATGGGAATGGAGCGAACAGAAGTGCCGAGGAGCAATTGCTCGCCCTGGTGGCGCGCGGCGCGCGGCAAGGTGGTCGGTCGTGGCCTGGTCGCACTCGCACTCGTGGTTGCCGGTTGCCTGCCCCCTCGAGACACGCGGCTGGAAGTCGAGGAGGGTGTGCGCCTCGGCATGCTCCTGCGCGACTTCGGCGGCATCATGGACTCCCAGGGCGACTCCGTTTGCTGGGCAGACGTCTCTCTTTCACGCGTGCGCACCGTCACGGTGGGATACAGCAACGGCGAAGGCGCGGGGGATGCGGTCGACGTCGTCTTCGACGGCGTCCCGGTCGGCCGCGTCACTCTGGAGCATTGCGGCGTCGGTGGACCGTGGAGCGGAGTATGCGGTACGTCCTCTGCGAGCATCACTCCCAACGCCGCCACGGCCGATCTATGCCTGCGGGGCGTCGGACCCGGCTGGATCGGTGCTCTCGACTATCTGCACCTCGGCTCTGCCCGCACCCCCCCGGCTCCGAGCGCTTCCCCCTCCCCTTCGCCTTCCCCCTCCCCTTCGCCTTCGCCCACCCCCTCTCCGCCCCCCGGATGCACCACCCATGTCGATTGCGACGACGGCAATGCGTGCAACGGGTCGGAGATCTGCGCGAACGGCATTTGTGGTGCCGGAACGCCGCCGAACTGCGCAGACGGAGATGACTGCACGCTCGACGGCTGCGACCCGACACAAGGATGTGTCTTCACGCCGGCGAGCTGCAATGGAGGCGGTACGTGCTCCAGTGACGCCCAATGCACCGACGGCAACCCCTGCACCCGCGATCTCTGCGAAACCGGCGCCTGCGTCCATCCGGCCGATGTCTTTTGCGACACGGTCGTGCCGCTCTACGACGAAACCACCCCCCTCGAACCACCACTCGTCGAAGACACGCCGACCGCCCGGATCACCCGATGGGCCGACCGCGCCCGCGATCGACACGCGCGCGAAACCCAGTTCCAGGCCTACGAGCATTATCTGGGACGATATTGGGAACACCGCAGTGCGGCCGTGGAGATCATCGATCGGATTGCCAAAGGCGGCACGGACATCACCTTCAACGTGACGACGCAGTGGAAACTGGCCGACGGCGCCGCCGATCTGCGCCTCTTCTACCTGGGAGAGAGCGGCGTGGCACAGTACATGGATAATCGCAGCATGACCCCGATCGACGATCTGCACTATACCCATTCGGTCTCCTACAACCCGATGGAGGGACGTCCGCTCCAGGTCGGCGATGCGATCGAGTTCGAACTCAGCCAATTCCTCGACGCGCCTCCGGCGGGCCGGGCCAACTACTACGGCACGGCAATGCTCTACGTCGTCGGAGAGGGTCTGGTGCCATGGGAGGGAACCGGCGAGCGTCGCGCTTCGCAGCCGATCGCGCCCCGCGAATTCCTGGGGGGCAAAACCACCGTGCATCGCAACGAATCCGACGAGGCCGACAATCTCTTCTTGCAGATGACCCAGAACATCGCCTCGCACAATGCGCAGCGCTTTCTACGCGGCCGACGCGTGCAGCACACGAACTTCGGCGACGGCTCCCACGACGAAGCCTCCGACAATCCGGTCTGGGACAAACAGCGGGACAAGGTCGGGCCGCTCTATACCGAGGAGACCTGCACCGTCTGCCACGTACGCAACGGCCGCGCTCTGCCCCCAGAGGTCGGGGAGCCGCTGGTCGGCTTCACCGTCCGGGTCGGTGACGCCTGGGGCAACCCCGATCCCTGGCTCGGCGAGATCCTCCAACCCCATCGGGAGGACGGCAGCGGCGAAGGTGCGGTGCGACTCGCGGGCTGGATCGAAGAATCGGGACTGCGTCGCCCGCAGTTCGCCTTCGACGCGATGCTCCCGGCACAGGCGTCGGTCCGGATCGCGCCCCCGCTGGTCGGCCTCGGTCTCCTCGAGGCCATTCCAGAAGCGGCCGTCGCCGCCCGCGCCGACCCCGCCGACCTCGATGAAGATGGAATTTCCGGACGCATGCACGTGGTCGAAGATCCGGAAACCGGACTCCCGCGCCTTGGTCGCTTCGGATGGAAAGCCGGCCGAGCAACCCTACGCCAGCAAGCGGCAGCAGCATTTCGCGGCGACATGGGCGTGACGTCGAGCATCTTTCCGACCCCCGACTGCGGCCCGGTTCAACAGGACTGCGGAAGCGGGGGCATCGAGGTCGCCGACACCGACCTCGACGACCTCGCCGCCTATCTCGCTCTCCTGGGGATGCAGGCGCGCCGTGGCGCCGAGGGACCGGAGGTCGTACGTGGGGAGGAGATCTTTACGAGCGCCGGCTGTGCGAGCTGCCACGCGCCGGCCTTCGAGACCACACCGTTCCACCCGATGGCCGAACTCGCCGGACAGACCATCCGTCCCTACACCGATCTTCTCCTGCACGACATGGGCCCCGGACTCGCCGACGAACTACCCGAGGGCGATGCGTCCGGCGCGGAGTGGCGAACCCCGCCGCTGTGGAGCATCGGACTCACCGAAGGAGTCCGTGGCGGCGAGGCCTACCTCCACGACGGCCGAGCGCGGACGCTCCGCGAAGCCATCCTCTGGCACGACGGAGAGGGCCGCCGTTCGCGCGAGGCTTTCGAGGCATTGTCCGGCGAGGACCAGGCCGCTCTGCTGGCCTTTCTGGGCTCGCTCTGAGGCGCAGGCGGTCGTCGGCCGACGCCTGGCCCCCCTCCGCGGCCCGACGTCTGGCGCGCCGACACGCCTGCGAAGCTCGGCCGAAAAGACCTTTACCATTCGTCCTGGCGCCGCCGGAGGGGCTACAATCCCGGGATGGTTTTTTTCCCGCAATTCCTTCAGCTCATCCTGATCGCATGGCTCTCGGTCGGCTCGATGCTGGTGGGCATCGGCGCTCTCCTCCGGCGCGCGGGCGGCACCCGCCTCGAGGGTGCCGACGGAATCTTCCGTGATTTCTGGGTGGGGTTCATGGCCACCCTCTTCGCGCTCGAAAGCTGGCATCTGGTCTTCGCGATCGACGATCGCATCTTCATGATCACCGCGGGCCTTGGCGCCGCGGGCCTGCTTCTCGGCGCCTCCGACAT
>JAPOLW010000127.1:0-2446 GCA_029976905.1 bacterium
GAGGAGCCCCGCCTCTCGCAACAACCGATTCGGATAGACCGGCCGCCGCACCGGCACGATGCCGTATTCCGAAAGAAGGATCACCCGGTGCCCGCGGCCGCGGAAAAAATTGAGCAGGCGGCCGACCACCTCGTCGATCTCGCCCAGATCCCGGGCGAGATCGGCGTCGGGTCCCTCGCGCTGGAGGACGTAGTCGAGGTGCGGCAGGTAGACGAGCTGGAGCGACGGCGCGAAGCGCTCTTCGACTTCCATCGCCGCACGCGCAATCCAATCCGACGAGGCGATCGAGGTATTCGGGCCCCAGAAATTGAAGAGGGGAAAGGTACCGAACTTCTCGTTGAACTCATCACGCAACGCGAGGGGATAGGCGTAGAAGTCGGGCAGCTTGAGACCATCGGCGCAATACAAGGGCCGTGGCGTCAGCGTCACCTCCGCGCGGGTCGCCATGGCGTACCACCAGAACGTGTTCGCGCAGGTGAACGACCCATCGCGTGACCGCGCGACGTCCCACACCTTCTCTCCCTGCACCAGCCGATTCGACTGCCGCCAGAGCCACACTTCGTTCAGATCACGATAGTACCACCCGTTGGCAACGATGCCGTGGTCTCGGGGCGCAAGACCGGTGGTAAACGTGCTCTGCACCGAGCAGGTCACCGCCGGCAGAATCGTGTCGATCGTCGCGACGTCGCGCGCGAAGGCGGCGATGCGCGGTGTATGTGCACCGATCAGGGACGGAGTGAGTCCGACGACGTCAAGAACGACGGTTGGATGCATGCAGCGACCCCCTTACCCATTCGAGCTCGCGCACGAGGGAAGCAGTGACGTCGTGCTTCCGCAGCGCGGCTGGCAAAACGTCGAAGGAATAGGTTTCCACCTCTAGCGCGATCTCGGCGTCGAGGTGGGGAAGAAGCGCCTCGAGGAAGAAACGCGTCGTGCCGCAGGGGCCGAGGTGTTCGATGAAGATCGGGACGTGGAAGTGAACCCGACACTCCTCGAGAACAGCCCTGCCGGCCGGACCGCCCTCGGCGAAGAAGGCGGGGAGATCGGGGGCTCGATGGAGCCGACCGTCGCGGTCACGCGCCACCACCTGGTGCAGATACGTCGGTTCGTCGAAGGTGGCGAGGGCCGCAATCTCGTCCCCCCGGGCGCGAAGAGACGACGACACCTGGACCTTGCCGATCGGAATGCCCGCCGCGCGGATCCGCGCGAGGCTCTCGAGCGGATCCTCGAAAGCAACGGCTTGATGGCAACAGTCGAAGCAGAGTCCGGCATGCGCGGCCAGAGACGCGGGCAGAGCCAAGCGCTCGAAGAAGGCCACCGCCTGATCGGTGGTCTCGACGACACAACCAGGCTCGGGCTCGAACGCCAGCACCAGATGCTTCCCCGTGCGCTCGGCAATCTCTGCGAATCCTTCGAGAGCGGCGCGCACATGGCGCGTCACGAGTGGCCAGTCGTCCTCGCGAAAGGCGGGTGCCCAGGCCACCGGGACCGTCGAGACCGAGCCGGGAATGCCCCCGGGCAGCCAGCCAGCAAAGCGATGGGCGACGGCGGTCGTGTACGCGACCCGCGCCGGATCCCGCCAATCGGGCTCGTAGACCCGTTCCTTCACCGCGGCGCCATGGAAGCGCCCATGCGGGAAGGCGTTGATGGTGAGGACATAGACGCCCTGCTCTTCGCACCAGGTCCTGAAGCGCTCCGCTTCGCGATCGTCGATCTCCCCGACGGCGCGCCCGGACAGACGCAGGCCGACGGGAAAGGGGAGATCTGGCGATACCCGTGCCTTCACCCCGAGGAGATGTCGTTCGAGATTGGCACGCGCATCCGCCCAGGACTCACCGGGGTGGATGTTGGTGCAATACGTGAGCCGATGCACGTCCGCAGACTAGCCCCGGCGTTGGAGGAGGTCCACGCAGGCCTCCATGTCCGCAAGATCGACCGTGTCGACGTCGATGCCGTGCCCGATGCGATCGATCAAGCAGACGCAGAGGTCGCCGCCGAGATGGACGCGGAATTCGTCGAGGGCGTCGGCGATGTCCAGCCGTCGGAGGGCGGGGTCACTCGAAGGCAGACCCAACGATCGCAGCAATTCCAGGATGCGCTCGCCGTCGGCCCGGCCGAGCAGGCCCCGGCGCCTTGCGTAGGAGACGTCCAGCGCGATTCCGATGGCCACGGCTTCTCCGTGGCGGAGGGCGTAACCCGAGAGCGCCTCGAGCTTGTGCGCCGCCCAGTGGCCGAAATCGAGTGGGCGAGCCGACCCCAGCTCGAAGGGATCTCCTCCCGTTCGGATGTGCTCGAGGTGAAGTTCGGCACATCGCACGATCATCTCCCCCATGGCCTCGGACTCGAAAGCGGCCAGACGCTCCCGCTGTCCCCAGAGCCATTCGAAGAAGTCGGCGTCCCGGATCAGCGAAACCTTGACCGCCTCGGCGATCCCCGCCCTTCGATC
>JAPOLW010000127.1:2456-9154 GCA_029976905.1 bacterium
GCCGGCGCGCTTGTCGCGATCGGACAGGGTGGCGAGGAGGTTGAAGTCGTTCAGGACGGCGAAGGGCGGGGCGAAGGTGCCGATGAAGTTCTTGCGGTGCCGGAAATTCACGGCGTTCTTCACACCAATGCCCGCATCGTTCTGGGCGAGGACCGTCGTCGGCATGCGAATCATTCGCACGCCCCGATGGGCGAGGGCCGCCGCATACCCGGCGGCATCGAGAACCGCGCCCCCGCCGACGGCGAGCACGAAGGAGTGACGGCAGATCTCCCGCTGCGCGATCCCGTCGAGGACCTCCGGAAGCCATCCGAGATCGGTCTTGCACGCCTCGCCGCCCGGAAGCACGAAGGGCTCCTCGATCGCTGCGACGAGCCCGTTCTGCGCCGCCGCCCAGTCGCGAATCCGGTCCATCAGCCCCGGCCACGCCGCCTGGACGTTTGCGTCGAGAACGACGAGCACCCGATGAGGGCCCTCTCCTCCCCGGGCGAGAGCCTCCCGGAGCGCCGGATGGTCGGGCGCGAAAGCGTCGCGCGTGAACACGACCGGATAGCGGAACGAAACCGTAAAGGACTGCTCGATCGTCCTCATCCGTCGTCTTCCGTCGTCACCAGGACCAGACGATCGATGAAGCCGGTGAGCGGTACCGGGCGGCCGTCGGGACCAGGGATGGGCCGGCCTGGCGTTCCCATGCCCTGAGCGACGTAGAGCGTCGATCCGTCGATCGCCAGATTCGTCGGCCCGTCGAGCCCTTCGGCCACGATGTCGACGGTACCCGTCCCCCGGTCGATCGCGAGCAGGCGACCCGAGAAGCGCCGGAAGCCCCCGTGGCCGGTGCGCGCCCACAACGCTTCGCGGTGGCCGACGGGATCTTCGAAGCGACGACAGAACTCCAGGACGTAGAGCCGACCGTCGGGACCGACTTCCAGATCCGTGGGTGCGGTGAGCCCCGTCACCAGCCAACGCAGCGACCCGTCATCGGGATCGAGGCGTACGATGCCCCCGGCACCCGCGACCAACTCGAGGCCGGTGCCCCCTTCTTCGCCGTGGGTCGAGCCCGAAAAGAGGCTCACCAGAAGATCACCGGTCACCGGGTCGTGGCGAAGATAGCCGGGGACCGGATCCTGTCCGCCCGCGAGGCTGGGGATCTTCTTGATCCGCACCGAGCCGCGCTCCGGCTGCAGGCGAACGACCTCATCGCTCGAACTCGAGACGGCAAACCAAACGTCGCGCGTCGGATCGTAGGCGAGGTCGTTGATGTTGCCAAAGACCCGGCTCCATTCGACGACCTGCGTTCCCTCGACCGTCCAGATCGTCGACGGGCCGCCGAAGAAGGCCAGACTGGCGAGCGTCCGGCCGCCACCCTCCGCAATTCCGGCCATGCCAAAGACCTCGTCCCGCCGGACGACGTCGAGCACGTTGCGCGACGGCTGTCTGTCCAGAAAAACCATCTGCTCGTCTTCGAAGTGGCCGTCACCGTTGCGATCGCGCAAGAGGAGCAAGGCCCCGCTGTCTCCTTTGGACGGATCTCCATCGCCCGCCAGGGAAACCAGCAGGCCATCCTCGCGCACCAGCATTCCGCGCGGATTCGCGAGCCCCGTCGCGACGCGCTCCCGGGGCACGAGCCGACGCTCCAGAGCCTCGCCCACCACGATCGACGAGGCGTCGGTGGCGATCGCCGTCGCTGGTTTCGCGCCCGACCCCTCCGTCGGCAACGCGAAACCGACCCGTCCCGCGCAGCCCCACGCCGCGAGGAGCAGCAGAGCGACGGTCGCCCGCTGCGGTCGCAGGAACGCGAGAAGCAACATCCAGACGGCGCACACGCCGAGACCCAGGGCCTCGCGCGCCTCTTCGACGCGAAGGGACGCCATCGAAAAGGACGTGAGGGAAAGCGATCCAGCATCGGCGCCGCCTGGAAGCTGTGCCCAGGCGGCAGCCCCATAGAGGAGACCCAATCCCAGCGAACCCACGACCGAAACGCGGCCAAAGAACGCGGCCACGGCCGTCGCCGCCGCCACGACGTAGGCCGCAACCCAGAGTGCCGGATCCGGGTCGTTTAGTTGAACGACTGCGGCGAGAACGAACGCAAGAGCCGCCATGGCGGAGAGCAGACGCATGGCCGCGCCGATCAGTTCGGTACCGGGTCGTCGATGCGGGGGTCCTGTCCGCGGAGAACCGAGTTGTCGTTCCACAGAGCGCGCTGGTCGACGGCGGGCCGACTCTCGAGTTCGGCGACATCGATCCGGCCGGACTGACCGTAGGCGTCGACCGCATTGCGCCAGGTGCACTTCTCGACCGCATCGGCCGCAACACCACGTTCGAGCATGCGTCGCGCCGTCTTCGGCACCGAGAGCGGATCGCTCACGCCCCAATCGGCCGAGCTGTCGACGAAGATACGCTCGGCGCCGTACGCAAGAACGATGTCGACCATACGCTCGGTCCCCATCTTGGTGTGCGGATAGATCGTGAAGGCCGCCCACGCCCCGGCATCGAGGACGTCGTCGATGGTCTCCTCGTTGTTGTGGTCCACCACGAGGCGGTTCATCGGGACCTTCATCTCGCGAGCGATCTCCAGCGAGCGGACGATGCCGCGCTTCTTGTCGCGATGCGGTGAGTGCACCATGATCACCATGTCGTTCTCGAGGGCAAGCTCGATCTGCGCCCGGTAGGCCGCCTCTTCCGCGGCGGTGATCTCGTCGAAGCCGATCTCACCGATGGCCACGACGCTTTCCTTGAACGCGAACCGGGGCAGCACTTCGAGAACTTCGCGCGCCAGCGCCTCGTTGTTGGCCTCCTTCGCGTTCAACCCCATGGCGCAATAGTGGGCAATGCCGAACTGCGACGCCCGAAAGCGTTCCCAGCCCACCAGGCTCGCAAAATAATCGACGAAGCTGCCGACCTGCGTCCGCGGTTGCCCCAGCCAGAAGGCCGGCTCGATCACGGCCCGGATCCCCGCCGCAGCCATCGCCTGATAGTCGTCCGTGGTCCGGCTCGTCATGTGGATATGTGGATCGAAGAACCGCATCTCAGCGACTCCCTTCCAGGGAAGCGAAGGCCGATTGCTCAGACCGGCCGCGCAAGGCTCGTTCGATCGTAGCGCGCACGGCCCCGTCCCGCTCGCCGTCGAGCGCCGATCGCAGAAGGTCGATGGCGCCCGCGCGCGCGAGCCCCAGAACGGCCCCCTGCCGGGCCCGGCCATCCTCGGCCGCCATCTCGAGTTCGAGCGCCGCGCGCCCCCGCGCGCCTCCGTGGTCGCCCAGACAGAGCCAGAGTTCGGGCGGCACCGGGCGCCCGGCACTGCGACGCTCATCGGCGAAATCGAGGGCCATGCGGGCGAGTTCCGCAGAGAGGCGTGCGTCGAGACCGTGGACGCGCCACAACGGCGCCTCGATGAAGACCGCTTTCAGCAGAAGCTGACGCCAGGCGTCGTCGTCGAAGTGAAGGAAGGGATAGGGTGTGTCACATGCGACGGCCTCGAAGACGGTACGCATGTTCGTCCGACAGCCCTCGCCAGCCCGCCAGGAGAAACGCTCGGCACCCGACAGATGAGCGAGCGATCGGTAGAGCGCACAGGACTCGCCAGCGTCGGCGTAGCGAAAGCATTCCTCGACGACATCGGGAAAGTCGTCCGCCTCCGGATCCGGCCAGGCGAGGACGAGTTGCACGCGCGCCGTCTCGAGCATGGTCCAACGCTCGGGAGTCCAACCGGGAAGCATCCGCTCTGCCTCGGCGCACTCCCGGCGGTCCGGCGCCAGAGCGGCGCCCGGCACATGCCGGCTCGCCATCGCAAGCCGGGCGGCCAGCCGACCGACCGGAACGCCGGAGGCAATTTCACGCACGGCGTCGTGCAACCAGGCACGCGAGGCGGCAGGCAGACGAGACTCGAGCATCGCGTCGATGAGCGGGAAAGTCGCGATCATGGCGGAACGGCGTTTGGGCGCTCTCGGATCGAGCCTACCCCGGCACCGCCCCGCGGGCTAGCCGTCCCGCGATCGATGGTCTCCGATGCTTCCACGGCCGTCGCCCTCCCCCGGCACCGCCCCGCGCAGCGAGGATCGCCCCGGAGGGTCGTTTGGCTATGGCTCGTTGCCGATCCGTTGGAGTCGGTAGAGCTGCGCATAGGTCCCCCCCTGCGCGAGCAGGTCCTCGTGCGAGCCGAATTCGACGATCTTGCCGCCGTGCAGGACCAGGATCCGATCGGCCATTCGTACGGTCGAGAAGCGATGCGAGACCAGAATGGCGGTCCGACCGCGGGCCAGTTCCTGGAATCGGGAAAAGAGTTCGAA
The DNA here is from genome assembly GCA_029976905.1 of bacterium. GTDB lineage: Bacteria > Desulfobacterota > Binatia > UBA12015 > UBA12015 > VGTG01. The sequence continues at coordinate 6,740 of JAPOLW010000127.1, forward strand.
CTCGGCCCGCGCGTCGAGGTTGGATGTCGGTTCGTCGAGGATCAGAAGGGAGGCGGGTCGGGCAAACGCCCGCGCGACCGCAATCCTCTGCCATTGGCCACCCGACAGGTCGGCTTCACCGAATCGACGACCGAGCAAGGTGTCGTAGCCACGAGGAAGGCCGCGCAGAAGCTCGTCCACGCCCGCTCGACGCGCGACCTCTTCGACCGCGGGGCGCGCGTCGAGAAGTCGAGCCCAATGGCCGTAGGCAATATTGTCGGCCGCGCTTGCCTCGAAGCGACTGAACGTCTGGAAGACGAAGGAGATCTGGTCGAAGAGCGCCTCGCGGTCGAACTCGCGTAGATCGCGCCCCCCGAAGCGTACGACGCCGTCGTCGGGGTCGTAGAGTCCTGCGACCAACCGGAGCAGGGTACTCTTGCCCGCTCCGTTCTCGCCGACCACAGCCACGGTCTCGCCGTCTTCGATCCGCAGGGAAATCCCATCAAGAGCCTTTTCGCTGCACCCGGGATAGCAGAAGCTCACCTCGTCGAAGACGATCTCGGCGGTCGTCGGAATCTCAGCCACCGTGGACGCGGGGCCGCGCGCGCGGGCGGCCCCGAGAAAAGAGCGGATGTCACGAACGTGCAGCGCCCCCGTCCGCATCGAAGTCGCGCCATTGACCACCTGGGTCAGCCCATTGCGTAGCCGCATCGCCGCCCCGCCGAAGATTGCGAGGTCCCCCAGAGAGAGCTTTCCCTGCGCGACGAGACTCCCGACCCGAGCGAAGAGAAGGTAGATTCCGGTGGTCGTCGCGACGACGAAGAGGGACTCGTTGCGAAACCCGGTGAGGTAGAGTCGGCGATCCTCACTTCGGAACTCCTTCATGATCGATCGGAAACGCTCGATCAGCAGCGGAGCCAGCCGCAGGATCTTGATTTCGCCCAGGGTATCGCGCTCGGTGAGCGTCGAAACGAAGTACTGATTCCAGCGCCGCCGGCTCGAGCGCGCGCGCTCGAGTGCATAGCTGCTTGCCGCGACCCTCCACTGCAGGAGAAGAAAAGGAATCGCAAACAACCCGACGACCGCCAGGGTCAAGGGCTCGATCCAGACGAGGATACCGACCAGGCTCGCGACACGCGCCGAGGCCGCCCCGAAATCGAGCATCTGGGAGACGAAGCGGAAAACCTGTTGGGCCGGGCCACGCTGGGCGCGCTCGAGCTGGTTCTGGGAGGTGACGTCTTCGAAGTACGAGAGGTCGAGGCCGCTCGCTTTGGTGAGGACGCGCGACGTGAGTTCGACCTCGAGTTCGTCGCCCAGGCGCTGCATCGAATAGCGGCTGCCGAGTGCCGCGAGCCCCTCGGTGAGGGTCAACAGAAAGCCCAGCCCGAGCCAGGGGAGCAGCGGGACGACCGACACGTTCTCGCCCGAGAGGGCAACCGTCGCCGAATTCACGAGCCCCCGGGCCGTGAGTGCCAGGGCGGCGGGGAGCAGAGCGTTGGCCGCCGTGAGGACGCACACCAGGAGCAGGACCCCCGGACAGATCTGCCAGACCTGCCGAACGGCCCACCCGGCACTGCGCACGATCAGCGGAATTTCACTCGGCTTGAAGGAATCCAAAGGGACGAAGTCTCTCGTTTGGGCGGCGAAGACGCAAGGACGACGGTCGGGTCCGGGCCCGAACGGGAACGGCGCCGGGAGAAAGGCCACGATCGCAGGACCGCAGTCGCGCCCCTTCTCCTGCCCCCGGGCGCGGGGCAAGCCGGAGCCGATCGGGCGGCGCAAGAGGCAGCGCTCTCGTCGAGAGGGACGATGGGTCACCGGAATCGGTCGTATATGCAGCCGGGAGGCAGCCATTGTAGGGAAATGGAGCCCATGACGGCGCGGAGAGAGAGGCTCTACGACGGTCCGGAGGACCGGATCGGGTGTCGGATTCGGCTCCGACACGGCCCCCTGGTCATCGAAGTACGCTGCCCGACGGCGGGTGACGTGGAGTGGCTTCGGGAAAACCTACGGCCCGCCTTCGACGAGGACGACTCGACGCCACCCGCCGTCACCATCGTGTGCCAGATCGACGAGACGCTCTTTTGCGAGAAGACGACCGGTTCCGCTCGTATCGCGAGTTCCGCCGAGCCGCCGACACCCGTGCCCTGCTTCTCGATGGACGGATACGTGAGTGCGTTCCCCCCATCGGCGGGAGAGATCCCCGGCGTCTTCGACACAGAACTCGACCTCGTCTACCTCTACGACCGCCGCGCGCGCATCGTATCGCTCATCGGACGGCGTTACAGAAGCTCGCTCCGCATCGCACTCCTTCGTCTCCTCCGGGAACTTGCCGGCGGTACTTTTCCCCAGCGCTCCATCCTGACCATCCATGCGTCCGCACTCGTCCTCGACGGCTGCGGTATCGTGATCTCCGGGCCCAAACGCACGGGGAAG
>JAPOLW010000128.1 GCA_029976905.1 bacterium
GGAAGTCGGTTCCGTCTTCCTCTTGAAGCGTCCGGCCGGGGGTCCCTGGAGCGGAGGCGAAAATGATGAACCTCAATACCAGCGCAGAAGAATTCTCCACCGCCGACTTTGGGTCGGGCGAGACCTGCAAGGTGCTCATCGAGGGAGAGTCGTTCGAGATCTGGGAAAATCCGGATGTCCCCTTCGGCAACGACCGACAGGACATCGAGTGTTACCAGAAGAGCGGCCAGTGGGAGTTTCTCTGGAACGCCCTCGTTCTTGCGGCAACCGACGGGACCGCGGAGTTCGCCTGAACCGCTGACGCCCCGACGAGTCGGGGCAGGCCCGGTAGACGGACCCGCTCGATTCCCCGCGAGCGTCCCGGCGCCCGGCGTCGCGGGCGTCTTGATCTCTCCCTGGAAGTCGAGAGCGGCGACCACCGGGCTCGACGTTCCTGCCCGTGCGCGCATCGGGCGCGCACGGAAGCGTCGGGCGCCTTCTATTGCGGGAAGCTCGCAGGCGGTTTGGCGTTGGTCACCGGACCGGAGAGCGCGTACATGAACGCCACCAGGGCGTCGACTTCGTCGTCGCTCAGGCCCAGGGGCTTCATCTTTGCATCGAGGTGGGGATTTTTCTTGCCGCCCTCGTTGTAGAGCACCATGACGTCGTGCAGGGTCGCCTCGGAGCCGTCGTGCATGTACGGCGCCCGCTCGGCCACGTTGCGCAGCGTCGGGGTCTTGAACGCACCCTTGTCGGCTTCCCGCTTGGAGACCGCGAAGCGTCCGTCGTCGGCGAGCTTCTTCGCGGCCGGATCCCAGCCGACGCCGAGGTTGTGGTACATCTCGTCGCTGAAGTTGAACGAGGCGTGGCAGGTCGCGCAGTTGGCTTTTCCCTCGAAGAGTTCGAGCCCCTTCACCTGCTCTGCGCTCAAGGCGTTCTTGTCGCCTGCCTTGTATCGATCGTAGGGGCTGTTGCCGCTCAGGACGGTGCGCTCGTAGGTGGCGATTGCCTGCGCAATGCGCGGCATCGTGATCTGATCGTCTCCGTAGGCCTTCAGGAAGAGCGGCGTATAGCCCTTGATCCCGGAGACCTTCGTGACGACCGCCTCGTGGGAGGGCATCGCCATCTCGACCGGGTTCACCAGTGGTCCGTGCGCCTGGTCTTCGAGATCACCCGCCCGTCCATCCCAGAATTGTTCCACCGAGAAGAGGCGATTGAGAGCGGTCTGGCTATTGCGGCCGCCGACCTTGGCGCCGACGCCGACGCCGGTCTCGTTTGCGTCTCCGTAGCCGTGGTAGGGGTTGTGGCATGAGGAGCAGGCCACGGTGTCATCCTTCGAGAGACGCTTGTCGAAAAAGAGCAGCCTGCCCAGTTCGACCTTGTCGCTCGTGATCGGATTGCCTTCGGGAATGTAGGCGCTGTCCGCCTGGAGTCCGAGGGGCAGGATGAGTTCGTAGTCTCCCGATTTGACGACTTCGCTCTTCTTCCCGGGCTCCGCGGCGACCGAAGCCGAAGAAGAGACCACCAGTGTCGAGAGAACCAACAGCATCGTGCGTGTCTTCATACCGTGAACCTAGCACGGCGTGCCCCGGGGAAAATCCCCTTGGACGCCGAATTCGCGGGATCAGAGGGGCGCGTCCCGCAGCCCTTCGGGCGTGAGGAGATCGGCGACCAGATCGTATTCGGCGGCATGGGTGACCACCGCCCGGCGCAATTCGCCCGGCTGTGCGGTCCCATTGGCCAGGATCACCTTTCCATCGACCTCGGGAGCCTGGCCCCACCAGCGCCCTTCGAGCAGGAAATCGGCTTCGTCGCTGGGGCCTTCGACCAGGACCTCGAGTTCGTGGCCGATCCGGGCGCGGGCGCGGCTCCGGGCGATGTCGCGTTGTTGCTCCATCAGCGCGTTCGCGCGGCTGCGGGCGACGTCCTCCGGGACGAGGTCCTGCATTTCGCCGGCCGCGGTGCCCTCCTCGTGGGAATAGACGAAGACCCCGACGTGGTCGAAGCGCGCCCAGTCCACAAGAGCGCGCAATTCGTCGAAGTCCGTATCGGTCTCGCCCGGATGACCGACGAGGAAGGTCGTGCGGAAGACGAGTTCGGGCAGGGCTTCGCGAAGCCGCTCGACCACGTCGTAGATCCGACGCCCGCCATGTCCACGGCGCATGCGGCGCAGCATGGGATCGCTTGCGTGCTGGAGCGGCATGTCGATGTAGGGAAGGACGTTGCTCTGCCCCCGCAGGGCGTCGATCAGGTCTGGCGTCAGGGTCTCGGGGTAGAGATAGTGCAAGCGAAGCCAACGCAGGCCATCTATCGCCGCGAGCGCGCGCACCAGTTCGGCGAGGTCCGGGCGTTCGGGTCGATCCCGTCCGTACGCGATCGTATCCTGGCTCACGAGGTTGGCCTCGACCACGCCTCCTGCCACCAGATTCTCGACCTCCGCCACCAGGTCGGCCACCGGGCGCGAGCGTTGTTTTCCGCGAATGCCGGGAATCGCGCAGAAGCTACAGGTCCGATTGCATCCCTCGGCGATCTTCACATAGGCGCTGTGGCGGCTTTGGCTCAGGCGCCGCGGGTCGGTTGCGCGAATGGTGTAATCGGCGGGATGACCCACCATCAGCCGCTCGCCGCCCTCGTCGAGGATCTCGCGCAGCCGCAGCATGTCGCTCGAGCCCAGGAAGTGATCGACCTCGGGCATCTCGCCGGCGAGTTGGTCGACGTAGCGCTGCGCGAGGCATCCGGCGACCACCAGGCGACGGCAGGCTCCGCTCTCCTTATGGCGGGCCATCTCGAGGATCGTGTCGATCGATTCTTCTTTGGCCGGGCCGATGAACCCGCAGGTATTGACGACGATGACCTCGGCCTCGGCCGGGTCGGCGACGGCCTGGAAGCCCGAGGCGTCGCCCACGCCGAGCATGATTTCGGTGTCGACCCGGTTCTTGGCGCAACCGAGCGAGACGAAGTGGATGCTTCGGGGCACCGCTGGGAGATACCCATTGGACTGCGGCGCCGCCATGGTAGGAGACGGCATGGCGGAGTCGAAAGCGAGGCCGATCTCACCGGGCCAGGAGCGCGTTGCCAACGTCCTGATCAAGTGGATGACGGCGGCCAATACGTGGGTGTACCGCGCCACCGGCGGGCGATTGGGCAATCGGTTCCTGCGGGGTGCTCCCGTCTGTCTCATCACCACGACCGGCCGCAAGAGCGGCCAGAAGCGCACCGTCGCCCTCATCTATCTCGAGGACGGCGACCGGGTCGTTCTGGTGGCGTCCAAAGGGGGCATGGAGCACCACCCCCAATGGTATCTCAACATGGAGACGAATCCCGATGTCGAAGTCGAGATCGGGACCACGATCACCCCGATGCGGGCCCGGCGCGCGTCGGATGCGGAGAAGGCGGAGTATTGGCCCCGGCTCCTCGAGATCTATCCCGACTACGCCGACTACCAGGCGCGGACGAAGCGCAACATCCCGGTGATGATCCTCTCTCCTTCGTCTCCCGCGGCCTGATCGGGAATGCGTCGCGACGATGCTGCTCGTCTGCACGACGGCCTTCTTCGCGGCGGCGCTAACGCTCTTTTCCGGCTTCGGTCTGGGATCGCTCCTGCTGCCGGTCTTCGCGCTCTTCTTTCCCCTGGAGACCGCCGTGGCCGCGACGGCCGTCGTCCATCTCGCGAACAACCTGTTCAAGGGCGCACTCCTTGGCCGGTATGCGAGCCCCGCGGTCGTGCTTCGCTTCGGCGTGCCGGCGCTTCTTGCAGCGGTCGGCGGGGCGACGCTCCTCGAGGCCCTGGCCGGTTCTGCGCCGCTTGCCGCGTGGACCCTGGGGGAGCGCACCTGCGTCGTCACCCCGGTGGGCGTGGTGATCGGGACCCTGGTCGTGGCCTTCTCGGCCTTCGAGTTGCATCCGGCCGCGAGGTCGCTGGGCTTCGACCTTCGCTGGATGCCGCTCGGCGGTTTCGCTTCGGGGTTTCTGGGCGGGCTGTCGGGCCATCAGGGGGCGATGCGCACGGCCTTCCTGTTGCGGCTGGATCTGGGCAAGGAAGCTCTTCTCGGCACCGGTATCCTTTGCGCGATCCTGGTCGACGTGGCTCGGCTCACGACCTATGCCGTCTGGTCGGGTGGCCCCCGCCTCGGTGACGTCGCCGGTCGGGCCACGTTGGTCGCGGCTGCGTCGGCGAGTGCGTTTGCGGGCAGTTGGCTGGCGCGTCGTCTGCTGCCGAAGGTCGAGATGAGCGCGATCCACCTCCTGGTCGGGGTTCTGCTCGCCGCTCTGGGCATCGCGATCGCCCTGGGAATCGTCTGAAGCGACGCCCCCGGGGGCTTGTGCCGGCGGCATGGTTTGCGTTCCATGGAGGGGATGTCGGCCACGGTCTTGAAGACACCCTCCGGACGCCTCGAAGGGGTGGACCGCGGAGACGGACTCGAGTTCCGGGGAATTCCATTCGCGCGTCCTCCGGTCGGCCCGCTGCGGTTCCGCGCGCCGCAGCCCGTCGAGCCATGGAGCGGCCTCCGCCGGGCCGACGTCTTCGGGCCGGTCGCGCCGCAGAACGACGCCCTGTCGATCGTCGTGCGGCGCGCACTCGGACGCAGCAGCACTCAGAGCGAGGACTGCCTCTACCTCAACGTCTGGACGCCTGCGGCCGACACGGCGCGCCGACCGGTGCTCGTGTGGATCCACGGGGGCGCGTTCACTCTGGGTTCCGGCGCGAGCGAACTCTACGACGGCAGCCGTCTGGCACGTCATGGGGACGTCGTGGTGGTGACGATCAACTACCGGCTGGGCGCTCTTGGTTTTCTCAACGCCGATGGCGTCTTCGGAAGCGACAACGGCATCGTGCCCAATGTCGGTCTGCTCGACCAAATCGAGGCGCTTCGTTGGGTCCGCGACCACATCGAGGCGTTTGGTGGGGATCCGCAGCGGGTGACGATCTTCGGTGAGTCGGCGGGAGGCATGAGCGTCGGCACCCTCCTGGGCACCCCGGCCGCACAGGGGCTTTTCCATCGCGCCATCCTCCAGAGCGGGGCCGCGCACAATGTTTCGACGAAGGAGAAGGCGGCAGACGTGGCGCGTCTCTTCGTCGAGGAATTGGGTCGCGACGGCGCCAGCGTCGCGGCCGTGCGGGGGGCGCCGGTCGGCGCCCTCTTGCAGGCACAACAGCGCATCGCCGCGAAGCTCGGGGTCGCCCTGGGGATCCTTCCCTGGCAGCCGAGCCTGGACGATACGTCGTTGCCGGCACCGGCGCTCGAGGCAATCGCCGGAGGGCGCATCCGGCCGGTTCCGACGCTGATCGGCACCAATCGCGACGAATGGCGTCTCTTCCTTCTCGGGGACCCACGCCTTCGCAGCCTCGACGAGGAGGCCTTCGAGCGGCGTGTCGCGCGGACGCTGCGGGCGGTCGTCGGCGACGACCCGGAACTGGTCGCGACCGCCATCGCGCGCTACGGACCGGCCCTCGGATCCCCCCTGGAGCGCTGGTGCGCCTTCCAGTCGGATCGCGTCTTCCACGCGCCGGCCGCTCTGCTCGCACAGGAATGTGCCCGGGCCGGTATGCCGACCCATACCTATCGCTTCGACTGGGCACCGCTGCTGGTGGGCGGGTACACGGGATCCTTCCATGCGTTGGAGATCCCCTTCGTCTTCGGGACGCTGCGCAGCGGCCTCCTGCGCGCGGTGCTGGGGTTTTCGTCCGAGGCGCGGGCCCTTTCCCGCACCATGCAGCAGGCGTGGACGTCCTTCGCGCGTGACGGGCAACCGTCGTCGGAGGGGCTGCCCGGCTGGTTGCCGTTCACCCGCGAACGCCCCCGAACGATGATCCTGGGCCCTCGTTCAGGTGTCCACGAGGACGTGCACGGGCCGGCGTTGCGCTTCTTCGAGCCCCTGCTGGGGGGGCGCGAGGGAGCGCGTGTGCGCGATTTCCCGAACCCATCAGCGCCGCCGGTCGGCGCGCTTTCCTGAAGGTCGGACCGGCCCGCGGCCGCGGTTCACTCGAGTTCGGCGGTACTCACCATCAGAACCGGCGGCGTTTCGGTCCACCGCAGGGTGCCCGTGATGCGCACCGCGGCGCCTTTGCGCGCCTCGGTGAGGACCTTCAGTCCGGCGGCCTGCCCGGACGTGACGATGGCGGCTCGATTGGCGCGCAACTGGCGGAAGATCTCGGCGTCGGTGGTCGCGCCGGCGAGGATCTGGAGTTGGCTCACGAAGAGCGTGACGTCCTCTCGATGGACGCGCAATCGCCATGTCGCGCGCGCCCGGTCCACCGACGGGGCTTCGTCGACGGTGGCGGTGATGCGCACCGTGGTCGTGCGGGGCTGTGCAGCGGCGCCCGAGGGCAATCCCACGGTGCAGGCGATCAGCAGGGTGGCGAGCCACCGTACCGGGCGAGTTCGATGTCGGGCCATGCGAGGCGGCCTCCTAGCGGGTCGTGAGCACGTCGAGATACTCGCGCACCACCCGCTCGAGCCCGACGAAGAGGGCGCGGCCCATCAGCGCGTGACCGATCGAGACTTCCGCGAGGTTCGGCAATTCACGGAAGAGAACGAGGTTGTCCAGGTCGAGATCATGACCTGCATTGATGCCGAGTCCGAGTTCGGCAGCGCGTACGGCGGCTTCGACATAGCTCCGGAAACTGCGCGCCGCGGCATCGCTGCTTTCGGCGGCGGCCCGGGCGTAGGGCTCGGTGAAGAGCTCGACCCGATCTCCGCCGCTCGCAGCGGCCCACACGACCGCCTCTGGAGTCGGGTCGACGAAGAGGCTCACGCGCATCCCTGCCTCTTTGAGCTTGCCGACGGTGTCCTCCAGCCGGGTATCGGCTGGCCAGCCCGCCTCGCTGGTGATCTCCCCCGGCTTGACCGGCACGAGCGTCACCTGGTGTGGCCGCACCTCGTGCGCCATCTCGAGGAAATCCGGGCGCGGGTCTCCCTCGAGATTGTACTCGACGCGGTCGCGCATCGGTTCGAGAAGGGCGGCGATTTCGCGAACATCCCTTGGCGTGATGTGGCGCTGGTCGGCGCGCGGATGCACCGTGATTCCCGGCGCCCCGGCGGCCACACACACCCGTGCGGCCTCCAGAACACTCGGGGTCGCTCCTCCGCGGGAATTTCGTAGCGTGGCGACCTTGTTGACGTTGACGCTGAGACGGGTCACGTCTCCGATGGCTACAGGGAACTGTCGGCTTTGCAACCAGGATCGAGATTCGGGACCCGGTCGGGCATCCGCCCCGCGAGAACCGCGGCGACGAGAGCGGTGGCAACCATCACGACTTCCACCGAGGCGATCGCCGTCGCGAGATCCCGTCCCAGACTGCGCGAGAAGGCGAGAAGGGCGCCACCGATCCCGGTCCCCAGGGCAATGCAGAGGGTATAGGAGAGCTGTAGCGCAGCCGACGCGCGGCCTTCTTCGCCGCCACGCGCGGACTCGAGGATGACCAGGGTGAGGGTCGAATAGGTGAGGCCCATGCCTAGCGAGGTCACACCCCACGCCAGACCGACCACCGGCAGGGGCACGCCGGGATGCAGGACCGTCGTCGTACCCGCGACCCCGATCGCGATCAGCAGGAAGCCGAGCCGCACCAGGGTGCGGCGACTGCGTCGGGGTGCTTCGCGGGCCTGGATCCAGGCGCCCGCCGTCCATGTCAGGGTGCCGACGGTCAGGGGCAGCCCGGCGAAGACGGCCGATCGTCCGCGCACGGACGTGATGGCCAGGGGGATGAAGGCTTCCGCTCCGAAAAAAGCGAAGCCGACGAGGCCCACGAGCGCGACCGCGGCGCCCGGGCCTGGCTGGATGCGGAGCGTTCCGGTCGGCAGCAGCCGACGCGCCGCGGGGAGTCCGATGGCAAGGCCTGCCAGGACCACGGCGGCGCCCGTGACGACGTCCTCTCTCTCGAGGCCGCCGACCAGAACACCGGCGCCGAGGGCCAGCTGGAGGGCGTTCCAGGTGCGGGACCGGTCGGCGCGCCCGGCGTCGTCGTCGCGATCCGGAGCGGCGAGGCGTCGGAGCCCCGGTGCGGCCACCGCGGCCCCGATGGTGGTGGCCGGCGCGAGGGCGAAGAAGACCCATCGCCAACCGAGCGTATCCGCCACCAGGCCGGCGAGAGCGGGACCGACGAGGCCGGGCACGACCCAGGCGCTCGACAGCAAGGCGATCATGCGAGGGCGCGCCTGGGGGGAGTAGCCCCGTCCCACGGCGACGTAGGAGACCGCCCCCACGGCTCCAGCGCCGAGGCCTTGCACGAAGCGCGCCGCCACCAACCACGGCATCGTGGACGCGGCTCCCGCACCGACGAGGCCGGCGACGAAAACGGCCGCTCCCAGCAGGAAGGGCGTCGCCGGCCCGCGTTCGTCGGCCTGCGTCCCGCCGGCCGTGATGCCGATGAGGCTCGCGAGCATGAAGGCGCTGAACGCCCATCCGTAGAGATCGAGGCCTCCGATCTCGGCGACCGTCGTCGGTAGGATGGTCGCCACCGCGAGGGCCTCGAATGCGCTGAAGGCGACCGTCGCGAGCAACCCGATCGTCAGACCGCGGTGGTTGCGGTCCCACACCTCCGTCGCCCCCACCCCGGTCCTCTTACACGCTGGCGCGGGCGTGTTCACTTCGGATGGTTGCCGACCGTCGTGGGCGCGTTGTTCCGTGGGACGAGCAGGGATACAACCCTTCCCGTGCCCGACAGAAAGAATCGGTTCTCGTTCGCGCCCGGGTGGAGTCTTACCGTGGCGCTTTTGCTTCTCGATGGGTCTTCGTCTGGTGCCGCGGCCGCCACCGGACACGGCCCCCAACTCGACCCCGCGGTCCAGAAGGAACTCAAGAGCAACTGGGCGCTTTGCCTGAGCAAGGTGAAGGGCCCGTATACGCCGAACTATTGCGTATGCCAGGACGGCCAGAAGAAGCCGGTGCAGCTTCCCAATGGGAAGATCACCAGCCCCTGCGGCCCGACGGCGAAGTTCTGCGCCGCCTATCGGGCGCCCTGGGCGGAGGTGCTGGCGAGCCACGGTATGTACATCGCCAATACCTTCCCCCGCGACCTCGAGGATTGGGATCGCATCCCCGACCACCACGATCTCGTGCGCGGTTACATCCTCGAGAAGTTCTTCATCGACACCCAC
>JAPOLW010000129.1 GCA_029976905.1 bacterium
CCCACGACTCTCGAAGAAGGAGAGCATCTCTGCGGTATTCGCCTCGAAGTCGTCGGCGCGCGCCGGAGCGGCCTCGGTCGGATCGTAGCGCTCGAGTGAGGCACGCGGGTCGAGGTGGTGGCGCACGACGCCGTGGAGGGTGGAGAAGGCACCGGCGTGGGTGTACGGACCCGTGACCGCGACGTTCAGGAGGCTCGGTACGCGGAAGTGGAAGCGGTCTGCATCCCGCTTCGTCTCACGTGCGCGGCCATAGTCGTTGGTCTCGGTCGGTCCGTCGCCTTTCCCGCGACCGATCTGCGGGGCCGCAATCGAGCGGAACTCTTCGTTGGTGAAGAAGTCGCCGCGGTGGCAGCCCACGCAGCCGGCTCCACCGCGTTCTATGGGCTCGAAGAAGAGGAGGGCGCCCCGTTTGGCGGCAGCTTCGATGGCATCGTCCTCTCCGGCGACGTAGCGCGACCACGGGTTGTCGACGAAGACCTGCGATCGCTCGTAGGTACCGATGGCGTCCGCAATGCGCGCGAACGTGATGTCGGGCGAGCCGTAGACCGCCTCGAAGCGCTCGAGCCACGCGTCGGACTCCGCGAGTCGCTCGGCGAGGGCGTCGCGCAATTCCGCATTGGTTCCGCCCGCGACGAATTCGCTCCCGCGCATCTCGGCCTCGGACGTGACCGGGAATCGAGCCTGGGCCGTGGGTAGATTGGCGCCCGCTTCCTCGTCGGGTGTCCGGGGGTCGGGGCTGTCGGGCGTGCGGATGCCGGCGCCGTCGTCGCCATTGGCGCCGCGCGTTCCGCCGAGGCTTGCAACGCGTCCATCCCGAAAAAGGCTTCGGTCCCAGAGGCCGACGTTGAAGGTCGTCGGGGCGTTCCGCGGTACCGTGAAGTCGCCGTCGGGGTGTCGTCGTCCCGGCCCGAGCTTTTCGGGTTCCTCGGCGCCGACGCCGATCGAGAGGGGCAGGGCGTCGGTGCCGCCGAGGACCGGATGGTGGCACGTCACGCACGCGGCATCGGAGTCGCCGCCGAGCGCCTGGGCGAAAAAGAGGTCCCGGCCCAACTGGGCGCGTGGCTCGACGGCGCTGGGCAGATCGCGCCCCGCAGCCGGGTTCCCGGTGAGGCCGAGTTCCACGACCCGCGCGCGCAGCGCCCCTTCGTCCGGGGCCTCGAGGTTTGGACCCCGGCCGCCTCCACCGCAGGCCGAGCTCACAAGGATTGCGACGAGTCCCAGGGTTGCGGATCTTGCGCCTTGTTTTTTTGAGATTATCGCGAGGAGAGCGTTCCTCCGTCGACTCCCCGACGGTCACGCTATTTTCGTAGGCTGCTCGGATCGAAGCGACCCTCATCCTGGGGAGCGGCTCCTCCGGCATTGCATGGAGCCTTTGTCTGTGGCGCTTGCCGTGCGTTCCAACTCGTTTCGGAGACCGGCGCTGGCGTCGGGAACCCGCGGCATGCAATGGAAAAGAGATGGATTTCATCGTCGATCGCCAGGACCTACGGAGCTGCCGTGTGGTCTCCCCGCCATCCGCGCCCCTCGCCGACGGCCAGGTGCGGCTGCGGATCAAGAAATTCGCCTTCACCGCCAACAACGTCACCTACGGCGCCGTGGGCGACATGGTCGGGTACTGGAATTTCTTTCCGGCCGAGGAGGGCTGGGGGCGGATCCCGGTGTGGGGGATTGCGGCGGTCGACGAGTCCGGTCACGCCGAATTGCCGGTCGGCGAACGGCTCTACGGGTATCTGCCGATGTCGACCGGCCTCGTTCTCACGCCGGGGCGCGTGACGGCGCACGGCCTGCTCGACGCCGCGCCGCACCGCGCCGCTTTGCCGGAGGTCTACAACCAATACACCCGGCTCGCGGCCGAACCCGGGTATGATCGCGCCCACGATGATCGGCGCATGCTGCTGCAGCCCCTCTTTCTGACCGCGTTTCTGATCGACGACTATCTGGACGACAACGACTTCTTCGGAGCGACGACCGTCGTCCTGGCGAGTGCCTCGAGCAAGACCGCTTTTTCGGCCGCCTATCTGCTCTCCCGCAACCGCTCGTGCTCGGTCGTCGGTCTGACCTCGGCGCCCAATCGGGCCTTCGTCGAAGGGCTGGGCTGCTACGACCGCGTCGTCGGCTACGATCAGGTCGGCGAGCTGCCGGCGGGCGATCGCATCGTCTTCGTCGACATGGCGGGCGATGCCGCCGTTCTGCGGCGGGTGCACGAGCATTTCGGCGACAACGTCGCGAAGAGCTGCCAGGTGGGCCTGACGCATTGGGAGGAGCGTGGCGGGAGCGAAGGGTTGCCGGGGGCGCGCCCCGAATTCTTCTTTGCTCCCTCCCAGGTCGACAAGCGTCGCCGGGATTGGGGCGCCGCCGGTTTCCAGGAGCGCTCGGCGCGGGCGTGGCAGACGTTCCTCGATGAGACCGCGGATTGGCTCGAGATCGTGCACGGGCGCGGAGCCGAAGCGGTCGAGCGGGTCTACCGCGATGCGGTCGACGGCCGCATCGAGCCCCGCCAGGGCCATATCCTCTCCTTGAACTAGGTGGTCGTCGGCGAGAGCTCAGGCGACCAACGCGGCGACGATCTGCTCGGCCGTCGCATCGGCCAGGGCCTGCATCTCTTCGTCGGTGCGATCCTGGATGGGGTGGGGCACGAAGATGGCCGCCGGATCGGCGCCGAGCGCGCGTGCCTGCGCCGCACCGCCGTCCTCGAACTCCACCGTGGCCAGGTAGACGCCTGGGAGGCCGCGGGCTTCCAGATCTACGATGTCGTGCACACTGCACGACGTGCAGCTCCCTCAATCGGCAAGAGCTTCGACGACGGCCTCGCACTGGACGGTGATCTGCTGGCGCAGATCTTCGGGCGCCGGCTTGGTGAACGTCGGTTTGCGAAAGCGTTCGACGTCGGCGCCGCGCTCGCGCAGGCGTTCCTCGATCCGGTCGAGAAAGACGTCGCCACGCGGTTTGGAGATGTCGAGAAGAGCGATCTTCTTGTTCTCCAGAGTCGCCAGCCGCGCGAGGCGGGGCCGGATCGGGAGCTCCCGTTCCCCGGTCGGGTCGAGGAGGATGCGCGTTCCTTCTTTCATGATCGAATCTCCCTGGTGACGGGGTCGCTGCCTTCGGCCCCGGTGAGCCATCCGCCGAGAATGACCGAGAAGAGGCCGGCGCCCCCGCCGGCGTGGACGATGTGCAGCGCCTCGGGTTTGAATTTGGGTAGGAGGACGTCCTTCATGGATTCGGGAAGGGGCAGGCCCTCGGCGATGCCGTCTTGCCCGCGCATGACTTCGGCGGCAGGGATCTGCAGGAGTTCGTGCAAGCGACGTTTGAGGTCGTCCTTGCTCCAGCCTGCCTCCCGGAAGACCCGGGCGTGCTCCGGCCCGATGACCAGCATGGTTCCGAACGCGAGCAGCAGTTTGGGGTGATGGACGGCGCGCAGTCCCGCGGCCAGGGAGCGTGCGAGCGAATCGGGTTCGCGCGAGATCTGGTCGACGACGGTGCGCGGGCCTTCCCCGGCGAAGACGGTCACCGTGTTGGTCCCGCGTGCGAAACCAAAGTCCGCACTGAGCGGCTCCCACGGCGAGCCTTCCTCGTCTTCGGGAAAGCAAAGCCCGACCTTGCCCGGGTTGCCGTAGGTCGCGCGATCCACCTCGCCCGGGCGCCCGCCACCCACGTTGCGGATGACGAGTTGGACGGCGCGCCCGATGGTGGCGTTGGCGCGATTGCCCTGGCCGAGCACGTTGATGCCCGGGTTCATTCCCAGCGCGCGGCGGATGGGACCATTGACCACGAGGACGGGCGCGACGCCCATCGTCGTGGCCAGAACGCCGTGGATGTTGAACTGGTCGGTGCAGGTCGCCTCGACCGCGGCCAGGACGACCGGAAGGTATTCCGGCCGACAACCGGCCAGGACGGCGTTGATGGCGACCTTCTCCACGGTGCAGGGCACCAGGTCGGGCGGGACCGTCGCGACGATCTCATCGGGGGCGCGGGTGGTGCCGGCGAGCATGGCCAGCACCCGGCGCTCGGTCGGTGGTACGACCGGAAGTCCGTCGGTCCAGCCCCGGTCGAAGAGCGCCTCCATCTCGTCCTGGCGCCCCGTGATCGCCAGCCGGCGGGCGGCCAGGGTATGGGCCTCGAAGCGGGCGCGCAGGGCGGCTTCGTTGTCGGGTTCGACCGAGAGCGAGCCGCAGCCCGGGCGGAAATCCGGCAACCCGGGGCCCAGCCCAGGAATGCCCGCCAGGGACTCCCAATCCTCCCGGTGCCAGCCTACGGCGCGGGCGGTTTCGCGCCCTGCTTCGAACCGAAGCAGCGTGGGGACGGTTTCGATTCGATGTTGGTAGGAGGCCCCGAGGTCGGTATCGTCGCGCGCTGCGAGTCCGGCGGGGAACGCGGGGTCATCCTGGGTGAAGACGGTCAAGCCCGCCGTATCGGTCAGCTGCCGCAGGACGGGTTCGACCAACTCGCAGGTCGGGCAATCCTTCTTCACGAAGGCGATCAGTCCGGAACCGGACTCCGTGGCGATGTCGCTGTCCACCCGGCTGGGCTAGCGCCCGGAGCGGCCGGAGGTCAAGTGCCGGGCATTCCGCGCAGGATCTCCAGGGCGTCGCGGTGGCGTCCGCGGACCTCCATGACGCGACTGTGCGGGATCAGCAAAGCGGCACCAATCTGCTTGATCTCCTCGTCCTCGGCGACCGAGACCGTCCCGTCGGCGGCGGCGACCCGGTAGAGACAATCGAGAAGGAGCTCCTTCTCCTCCCGCTGGGCGCGCTCGTTGAATGCGCGGGTGAGGAGGTAGTCCTCGACGCCGCCCAGGGCTTCGGCCGCATTGCGGGCGATGTGCGCAACGAGTTCTGCGTCGGAGTCGTCCAGACCGACGGTGTCGCGCAGGCAGGCCTGCATGGCGCGGTCTTCTTCCGCCGAGATCTCCATGTCACCGAAGGCGGCTCGCGCCAGGAGTCCGGCGAACGCCGCCAGGTACTCGGTGCGCTCCTCGCCCAACCGCGGCAGCTCCGCGTGGATGCGATCGTGGATCTCGCCTTTGTGGGCGGGGGGGGCGTCGCCGCCGATGCCGAGGGCCTTCAGGAGATGGAACATGTCATCGTGGTAGCCCATCGGCGGCGTCGGCGGTAGCCGTCGGGCCTGGGTCGACCCGCCTGCGATTACGCAGCGCTGCGGGTGCGCTGGAAGAGGGTCGGATCGGGGGTGTCGGCGAGTTCGAGTTCGGGATGGCGAGCGACGAGGCTGTCCAGGAACGCCTGGCTCTGCGCCAGGATCACCGGGCGATCGTCGCGGTCGAAGACCAGGCGGGTCATGGTCGAGTGCCGCACCATGTCGGGGTCGAATCCGGCCTGCGGCCAGCGGGCGACCGTGAAGGAAAGCGGCGTCAGGCGCAGCTCGACCTTGTACTCGGCAGCCATCCGGTGCTTGAGGACGTCGAATTGCAGGGGGCCGACCGCCCCGACCACCGTCGCGGAAGAGGCATCGGCATCGCGGAAGAGCTGGACGGCACCCTCTTGCGTGAGTTGTTCGAGCCCCTTGGCGAGGGCTTTGCGCCGCGCGACGAGCCCGAGCTCGATCCGCCTGAAGTGTTCGGGCGCGAAGGCGGGGAAGTCGACGAAGGAGACCTGGCCGTCCTCGCACAAGGTGTCGCCAATGCGCAGGATGCCCGGGTCGAAGAGTCCGACGACATCGCCGGGGAAGGCCTCGCGGACGCCCTCGCGGTCGCGGCCCATGAGCAGTGTCGATTTGGCCAGGCGGATCGACTTGCCGGTCCTGGGGTGGCGCGCAACCAGTCCCTGCACGTACCGGCCCGAGCAGATGCGCACGAAGGCGACGCGGTCGCGGTGGTCGGGGTCCATATTTGCCTGGATCTTGAAGACGAAGGCGGAGAACGGTGTTTCGACCGGGTCGACGGGGCCCGTCGCCGAAATCTGCGCGCCGGGGCACGGGCCAATCGCGAGGAAGCTCTCGAGAAACGGGCGCACGCCGTAGTTGGTGAGAGCACTTCCAAAGAAGACCGGAGTCTGCTTGCCGGCACGGACCCGGTCGAGGTCGAAGGAGCCGGCGGCCCCATCGAGGAGTTCGAGCGCCTCGCAGGTCGGATCGGCCTCCGGTCCCATCGCGGCGCGGATTTCGGGGGCGTCGACGGCACCGGCGATCTCGGTCTCCTCCAGCTCGCTGGCGCCATGATCGCCGCCGGCAAAGATCAGAAGTCGGCGGGCGAGCCGGTCGTAGACCCCGCGGAATTCTCGACCGCTGCCGACCGCCCAATTCACCGGAATCGCCTCGATCCCCAGGACTTCCTCGATCTCGCCCAGCAGATCCAGCGGGTCACGCCCGGCGCGGTCCATCTTGTTGATGAAGGTGAAGATCGGCAGGCCGCGCATGCGGCAGACCTCGAAGAGCCTGCGGGTCTGCGGCTCGACGCCCTTGGCGGCGTCGATCAGCATGACGACGCTGTCGGCGGCAAGCAGGGTGCGGTAGGTATCCTCGCTGAAGTCGTGGTGGCCCGGGGTGTCGAGGATGTTGATGCGTACGCCATCGTACTCGGCGTGCATCACGGAACTGGAGACCGAGATGCCGCGTTGTCGCTCGATCTCCAACCAGTCGCTCGTGGCATGGCGCGCCGCTCGCTGGGCACGGACCGCGCCAGCCTCGCGGACGGCGCCACCGAAGAGGAGGATCTTCTCGGTGAGGGTGGTCTTGCCGGCGTCGGGGTGGGAGATGATCGCAAACGTGCGGCGGCGATCGATTTCGCGTGCGATCTGGCGAGTGGTCTCCTCCATGGCCGTGCGTGCAGCCTAGCGGACGGCCGTGTC
The DNA here is from genome assembly GCA_029976905.1 of bacterium. GTDB lineage: Bacteria > Desulfobacterota > Binatia > UBA12015 > UBA12015 > VGTG01. The sequence goes on from JAPOLW010000129.1 coordinate 6,801, forward strand.
GGCCGCCCGCCCAAAAGGGGCATCGAAGGATTGCCTCGCCCGCGCGCCCGCGGCGGGAGCCACGATCCGGGGGCCGCGGGCCCACGGGGCCGGGTGCGACCCGGGCGGGTCGGGTCCCGGGTCGTTCGTCGCTCTAGCGCCTCTCGGGTCCGGGCCGGACCACCCCCTCGGCGATCAGAGCACCCCGCACGTCCTCGACGCGCTTGCGGTTTACCCCGAGATCTCCGTAGCCGATCCGGGAGGCAGACCGTACGGCGATGACGCCTTCGGCGGGGCGCAGATTCAACTCCAGATCGTCGACGAAGCCCATCCGGGCGCTGGTGCACTCGGCGTAGAGGTACTCGGGCGATTCCTCGATGATCTGCGTGCGCGGTTGCCGTGTGACCACCTGGCCGGCGGCGCGCCACGCCGTCGCGGGATCGGTCGCGAGGACCAGGGGGGCGACGTAGTGCGTCGTATCAGAGACCGCCGCGTCGCTCGAGACGCAATTCGGGGACGACGGGCAGGCGGCGAGGCGCCCGTCGGTGAGACCCAGGTTGGTCGGGCGTGTGCCCGCGCACGAGAAGAGAGCCATGGAGATCCCCCATACGAAGAAGAAACGTGAGAGGCGAACGGCGGCAGTCGAAGCGGTGCCCATGAAGGTGCGGCTACCAGGGTCGGCGCCGATCGGCAATCCATCGCGTGCCCGCCCTTGCGTTGCGGTCCGTCGCGGGGCAGGACCTTCCGTGTGGGTGATTGGCGGCAGGACTACCAGAGCAGACTGAGGACTCCCGAGGCTGCGGTGGAAGCGATTCCCGACGGGGCCTTCGTGCTACAGGGGAATGCGATCGGCGAATCGGCCGCGACACTCGCGGCGATTGCCCACCGGGCCCGGTCCGGCGGGCTTCGTCGGTTGCGCATGGCTTCGCTGCTCCCCACCCGACATAGCGCTGCGACCGTCTTGTCTCCCGATGTCGCGGGTGTGATCGAGTGGATGTCCCTCTTCTCCAGTGGTGTCGATCGGGAGGCGGTGCGCGCGGGCCGCGCGCAGTTCATGCCGATCCAGTTCCACCAGGTGCCCCGTATCATCCGGGATCACCTCGACGTCGATGTCGCCCTGGTGTGTGTGTCGCGGGTCGATGAAAACGGCTATGTCAGCCTCGGCACCAACGTCGATACGAACAAGGCAGCGATCGCCAAGGCGACCTACGTCATCGCCGAGGTGAACCGCCACATGCCCCGGGTCCACGGGGCGGGGTGGGTCCACATCTCGGAATTCGATGCGATCGTCGAGCACGATGAACTCCTGATGGAGCTGCCGGTGCCGCCGGTGCGCGAGGAAGATGCGGTGATGGGCAAGATCATCGCCGACATGATTCCCGACGGCGCGACGATCCAACTCGGCATCGGCGGCGTGCCCAATGCCGTGGCACGCAGCCTCATGGGACATCGGGATCTCGGGATCCATACCGAGATGTTCGTGGATGCCATGGTCGATCTCATCCAATCGGGAGTAGCCAACGGCTCGCGCAAGGTGATGCACCCGGGAAAAGCCATCTTTTCCTTCGCGGCCGGCTCGCAGCGCATGTACGAATTTCTCGATGACAATCCGGCCGTCGAGGCCCATCCCGTCGATTATACCAACGATCCGCCGAACATCGCTCGCAACGACGGGCTCGTCTCGGTGAACGCGACGATCGAGATCGACCTCACCGGCCAATGCTGTTCGGAGTCGATCGGGGCCGAGCAATTCAGCGGCACCGGAGGTCAACTCGATTTCGTGCGTGGTGCCTACGACGCCGGAGGCACGTCGATCATCGCCTTCTACTCGACCGCCCGAGGTGGCGAGATCTCCCGCGTCGTGCCCACGCTGACGCCGGGCGCTGCAGTGACGACGCCGCGCACCGACGTGCACTATGTGGTCTCCGAGTATGGTGCGGCCCGCTTGAAGGGGCGCTCCACGCGCGAGCGCGCCGAGGCGCTGATTGCGCTGGCCCACCCGAAGTTCCGCGACGAGTTGCGTCGCGCCGCCGTCGAATTGCGCTACCTCGAGGACTGAATCGCGCGGCCCACTCGCCGGCCCGGGCGATGCCACGCGGGCGGCCCGGGCGAGGCCCGAGCGATGCCACGCGGGCGGCCCGAGCGACGCCCGTTCAGGCGACGACGCCAGCTTGTCTCAGTCGCGCAATCTCGTCTCCGGGGAGCCCCGCCTCCGCGAGCACCTCGTCGGTGTTTTCGCCCAGCGCGGGGGCGTGCCGAC
>JAPOLW010000012.1:0-9282 GCA_029976905.1 bacterium
CCCAGGCCGCGCCGGTCGAGGGGAAGTCGGCGGCGCTGCGCGCCCCGGGGGGCGCCGCGAGGGCGAGGACTGCGACCAGCAGCGTGGCGAACCAGAGCCGCTTCGTGGGTTTCGGAGCGGGGCGCCGTCCCGGGGGCTCCGTGCCCCGGCGGTGTCGGCTCCCCACACGCGCTTCCGATCCGACGCGAGCCGCACGGGCGGAGCGGGTCGGTGGCAGGAGTGATCGCGTACGCATGGGGCTGGGCGGGATTTGTCGCGTTCCGCCGGTGTCTCCGGGTATATGGCGCCGCGACGGAGTACGGCAAGTCAGCTTTCTTGCCGCGGCCGGCGCGCCCAACGTGGATCGCTCCCCGCCACGCGCGCTTGATTCCTCGACGAGGACGCGCAAAGAAGGTCCCGCTTCCGGCAGATCGCTGGGATCGCTCCCCTCGATGCGCTCGATCTTCTCTTTCTTTCTCTGGACCCTTGTCGGCACCGTCGCCGCCACCGCGGCGGGTGCGGCCGGATCGACCGCGCGAAGCGGTGTTCTGGGGTGCTGGCTCGCCGAGAACGGTGACTCCGTTCTGGAGGTCCGGGCGGACGGAGACGGGCTGATCGGACGCGTCGTCGCGCTCGAGGAGCCCTTCTACGAAGCAGGGGAGAAGCCCGGCTGGGAGGGCAAGCCTCGTCTCGACGATCGCAATCCCGATCCGGAGCGACGAAAACAGCCCGTCCTGGGCCTCGACATTCTTCAGGGCTTCCAATTCGACGAGAACTGGAACGGGCGGATCTACGATCCACGCTCGGGCGATACCTACAAGTCGACTCTGAAGGTCGTGGACGAAGGGCGGCTCGAACTGCGCGGTTATCTCGGTTTTTCGTGGCTCGGGCGCTCGGTCTTCTACGTTCCGGCGGCGAGTCGCAAGGCGGACCGCGACCGGCTCTTCACGATCTCGAAGACCACGGGCCCCTGCGCACGAGAGTAGAGATGCCGCCAGGGAGGGCCTGGGCCGCCGCCGGTCCCTCGCGGGGCTTGCGCGCCGGGAGCCCGGTCGCCACCGCAGCGGTCCTGGGTCGCCGCCGGATGTGGACCATCCACTTCCGGGAAGCCCCCTCCTCCGTCTCCGGGCCCGCGGCCGGAGCGACGGTTCCGCTTCGTTTGACCGGGGGGCCGACGGTAGGACATCTTCGTGTTCGAACGGTGACCCGTCCCGCCCCGGGCGGCTGCGCGCGCGCGGTCCGGGGTCGCGTGATCCGGAGAACCCAGGAATTCCAAGACGGAGACGTGTCGCCATGAAGATCGCAGATTGGATCGCCGGTCAGGTCACCGCGGACCCGAGAGCTCTCGCCTGGTTCGCCGAGGAGGGCTCCGACGAGCGCATCGTCCGCGCCTTCAAGGAGCTGCTCTCCGGCTACGAGATCGATCCGTCCACAATCCTCAAGGTGACCCGGCCCCTGCGTCCCGACGAGCGACCCGGGCTGGTCGAGGTCAAGGACATCACCTTCTACTCCATTTGCGCGCATCACTTCCTGCCCTTCTTCGGTGAGGTCGACCTTTGTTACGAACCGGGCGAGGCGATCCTCGGTCTCGGCAAGCTTCCGCGTCTCGTGGAAGCCTACGCGCGGCGATTCCAGATCCAGGAGGATCTCGTCCGCGAGGTGGCCCACGAGATGATGGAATCCGGGCGCGCGCGCGGTGTCCGGGTCCGCTCCCGCGCTCGCCACCTATGCATGTGCAGCCGCGGGCCCTCCAACCAGACCGCCGAGACACATGTGGAGTATGCGACCGGAACCCTCGCATCGGACGGGTGACGGCTCGGGCAGGAGCCTCCTCCTGGCCCTGGCGATCGTCGGTATCCTTCTGCCCGGGAAGCCGGGCGGTGCGGCGGAAGGGCAAGGGCTTCGGTTTTCGCGGCGCGGGGTCCAGGTCTCCGAGCTCAGTCGGAGCATCCTTGCAGAAGATTTCACGCCACGCCCGGTGCGCGTCTTCGAACCCTACGAGAAGCGCGAGGTGATGTTCGAGGCGGTGCCGCTGGCGGATGTACTCGACGCGGTCTATTCGCCGTCGTGGCGGGACGAAAAAAAGATCCCCTTCACCTGCAGTGATGGGTACCAGCCCACCGTGCCGGCCGAGCGCCTCGAGGATCATCGCGCTTGGCTCGCCATGGGGCGCGCCGACCGGGACGCGTTCACGATCGAGAAACGGGAGTCGGGTGAGCAGAAGACCATCGACGTCGGCCCGTATTACGTCGTCTGGGAGAACCTCTCCGACGAACAAATCCGCCAGGAGGGCGACTATGGCTGGCCGTACCAGGTGGTGGCGATCGACCTGATCGCCAGCCGCGACCGGTTCCCGCATATGGTGCCGCCGGCGGGTGCCTCGGAGGCCGTTCTGCGCGGCTTCGGCGCTTTCCGGGTGCACTGCTCCAAATGCCACAAGGTGAACGGCGACGGCGGAACGATCGGGCCGGAACTGAACCCCGACCCGACGTCGGGCGAGTACTACGATCCGGCGTTCCTGCGCACCTGGATCGTAGAACCTGCCCGGATTCGCCCAAAGACGCGCATGCCTGCCCTCAATCCAGCACTTCCAAACCGGGCCGCGGTGGTCGCCGACCTCGTTGCCTACCTCGAGGCCATGGCGGGCGTCTCGCGCGCCAGCCAGGAGGTGGCTCCATGAGTTCCTTTGCAACCTTCTACGCGAGTGCCTGGCAACATCCGTGGCTTCTCTGGGTCGCGGCGGTCGTGGGGGCAGTGTGGGCGGTGTCGCGCCCGGGTCTTCACCCGAGTGTGCGTCGCTACTGCATCGCGCTGACGGTGTTGTCCCTGACCGATGCCTGGCTCACGTCGAACGAGATCTATGGAATCGGGACGTGGTCGGGCGCCGCCGCTTCGCTGGTGCCGCTGTTCTTCGTATTGGCCGGCGACTTCCGGTACCTCGTTCTCCTCGGCGTCGGCGAGCCAGGGGGGCTTCTGGTCTGGCGCCCACGAGCGGTGATCGTCGCGCTTGCACTCACCCTGGTGGTCCCGGTGATCTCACAGGTGGTGGTCGCGTCCTGGCCCGGAGGCGAGCCGTCGTCGCGGGTGCTCTTCCTGGTCTACGAGGTGGCCTTCTTCGTGCTCACCCTGGGGCTTTTGCGTTTCCATCCGAGCCTGCGCCGGACGGCGTGGCTGCGGCCGATCAGCCGCTTCGTGCTCCTCTATTATGGTTTGTGGGCGACGGCCGACGTGATCCTTCTCGCGACGGGCTCGGACCTGGGATACGGGCTCCGCGTCGTGCCCAACGTCCTCTACTACGGGGGCCTGATCGCGGTGATCGGGGGTGCCGCGGCCCGGGCCGATGGTCGTCCGACGCCGGCCGCGGGGTAGCGTCGGGGCGCGCGAGGCACGGCGGCGGCCCGCCTCGCCGGGGCTCGAGCGCGAAGGAGTCGCGGTTTACTGCCGCCCGATCATCGCCTATCGACGCACCTATGCGTAGACCGTTCCAAACCTTCTCGCATCGGCGAGCCCGGTGCGGACTTGCGCTCGTGCTCTTCGCCATCGGGGCGGTGGCTCCTCCCGGCGTGGCTGCCGAGGGTGTGGAAGCGCCGTCGGAGGCAGCCGCCTGGACGGCCGTCTGTCCCGAGGGCTTCGCGGCCGCCGCGGGTCGCAATCAGGGCTTTCCCTCCGACGGACAGGCCCGGGAGTTCCACGTCTTTCTTCCCGACGATCTCGACACGGCGCGGCCGCTCTTCGTGGCGCTGACCGGTACGGTCGCACCGGAGATGGACTTCGTCTCCCCCGAGCGCGCGGGTTTCCAGACGCTGGTCGAAAGTGGCTGGATCGTGGCCGTGCCCTTCCGGCGCTGCGCCACCGAGGGGCGTCCCTGCAAGGGCATCGGCCCGCAGGGGACCAACGACGGGCGCTTCTGGGAGCCCTGGTTCGACGGAACGTTCGTCCAGACCAACGACGAGGGCCCGGACGTGCGCTTCATCGAATCCATGGTGAGGTGCATCGCCGCGTCCTATCCCGTCGATCACGCGCGGATCTACACCGGGGGAATCTCGGCGGGCGGGACGCTCACCCACCGCAATATGATGTTCAACTCCCCGTTCTTCGCTGGTGGAATTTCGGCCTCGGGCAACTTCCAATACCTCAGCAAGTTTCCGATCGAACCCAAGGATCCGATCGCCATGGATCCATCGATCGTGGTGGTTCTCTGGGGTGGCCCGGAGGACAAGTACGGGGGAACGTCCTTCTACGATGTCGAGACCCGACTGGCCTCGGAGTACTACTCCCGTCAGGACGGCGTCGTCACCGTTTCGTGCTCGGGGACGCACGGGCATCGATGGCCGCCGGCCTTCACCTCCTGGGCGGTGGAGACAGTGCTTTCGCACCCGAAGGGAACTCCGGCCGCCGACTTCGAACTCACGACACCTCCCGAAGGTTTCTCCTGCGTCGTCGGGCCGTACACCGATCACTGAGCCTCGACCGGACCCGCCTCCTCCTCCCCGGATTGGCTGCGGGGAGGAGGCGACGGCGGGGTTCGGCGTATGGGCGGTGGGCCAGCGTCGGCGCGCTTAGAGTCCGCACCCGCATTCGGATCCGCTCGAGCCGCAGACGGCGCCACACGCTCCACAGGCGGCACCGAGGTTGCACGACCCCGACGAGCACACCCCGGCGTTGCACACGTCGCTGGTCGTGCAGGAGTTCCCGTCGCAACTGGCCGGCCCATTGGGCTTGAACTGGCAGTTGGCGGTGCAGCACGAAGCGCCGGTCCCGTTGTCGGCGCCCGCGTCGCAGGCTTCTCCGGGCTCGACGACTCCATTGCCGCAGATCGCCGGGGTCGGGGTGGCCGTGGGTTGCGGTGTCGGGGTGGGACCCGGGGTCGGGGTGGCCGTGGGTTGCGGTGTCGGGGTGGGACCCGGCGGCGGTGTCGGCGTGTCGGTGGGTGCGGGCGTTGGTGTCGCCGTGGGTTGCGGCGTTGGTGTCGCCGTAGGTTGTGGCGTTGGCGTTGGTGCGGCGCCGTCGTCGGCGATGCGTAGGCACCAGCGCTGCAGGACACCGCTGTCTCCTCCCTCGGCGTCGTTCACCCGCAGGGTCCAGGTGCCGCCGACGCTCTCGCCGTCGAAGGCCGCGAGCGTGTCGTTGGGGCGGAAGGTGCCGTCGATGGTGGGAGTCACATTGGCGCACTGCGATTCGACGCTCGAGGTCGCTTCGTCGTCGAGCCACGCGGCAATGTCGGCCCCTTCGCATCCGAATTCCGAAGCAGGCCGACCGGGCCGCGCGATGAGCCGGCGGTTGGTGCCGGTCTGGTCGTGGATCAGCCGCACCACGAGGTCACCGACCCAGGTGTGGTCGATTTCGACGCGAGCATCGATGTCGAGCACACTGGCGCTGCCCGAAAGCACGATGGTGTCCTCCACCGAGCCGCTTCCGTCGGGAATCGAGAGGCCGGGCGTGCGGCAGATCTCGCCCGAGGACGGGGTTCCAGTCGGCGCGGGCGTCGATGTGGGGGAAGGTGTTGGCGTTGGCGTGGGGGTTGGCGTTGGCGTCGAGGTGCAGTCGAACCCGCAGGCCGAGCAGGAGTCGGGGCAGCAGTCGGCATTCTCGACGCAAAGCGCATCGCACCAACAGCCCGCCGGCGCCTGATCCCCGCAGCTACCCGCTGCCTGGCATCCACAATCCTGCGGACAATTCGTCGCGTCTTCTCCGGCGTCGCAGGTGCCATTGGGGCAGGTGGTCACCGGACAGGTGCAGGTCTGCGTGCACTCGCCGGGGCACGCGTCGGCGTCGGTGCCGTCACATTCCTCGCCGCTTTCGAGGAGACCATTGCCGCAGACCGGAGCCGGACAGGTGCAATTCTGCGTGCAGAGGCCCGGGCACGCGGAATCCTGGGCCCCGTCACATGCCTCGCCGCTTTCGAGAATGCCGTTGCCGCAGACCGGGGGATCTCCGCCGAAGGTGGTGGCCGTGATCTGGTAGTCGCCGCTTCCCGAGACGCGACGGACGAGGACCGTCCAGTCGCCGTTGGCCGGCGACGTGAATTCGCAGATCCCGACGCTGCCATTCCCCTCGGCCTTGCAGTCGAAATTCGTCGTGCTGACGCTGGCGCCCTGGGCGACGTAGAAATCGGCGTTGATGCGGTCATCCGCCTTGAAGGCGAAGCGGAGGACGGAAGGGCTCCCAGAAATACTCACCGGTAGGGTCGCGGTCGAAGGATTGCTGGAGAGCGCGCCATCGAATCCGACGACCTGTACGTCGGAGGTACCGACGGCCGGAAGTCCGCCGCACACCGAAGTCGAGTCGGAGCCGAGCTGGCCGGCGATCCACGTACGGTAGGAGAAGACGTTGGTGTCGTAGGAGAAGTCGGTGGCCAGGCACGAGGAGCTCGTCCCGCCCGAGGTGATCCCGGCGACCGTTTCCGTGCCGCCGAAATCGATGAAGAGCGGGCCGCCGGAGTCCCCGTTGCAGGTATTGGAATCGTCTCCGGGCGCGCCGACCGGAGACGAAAACTGCCAGCACACGAGCTCGGTATTACCGACGCCGCTCAGCTGTCCCGAGCAGTCGGTGGTCTGGACGTCGCCGTAGCGCTTGATGCCGTAGTCTTCGCTCGAGCCACCGGTGCGGCCGAAGCCGGCGATGGTTCCCGTCGTTCCAAAGGCGGGACTGTCGACGTCGTTGAGTGCAGTGGGGTTGATTCCCGTCACGGGAGCGCCGAGCTTCAGCACGGCGACGTCATCGCGTGGGAAATTGCTGCTGGTGTAGTTGGGATGCGGCGTCACCGAAACGACGGAGTGGACGCCCGAATGCTGGAGAAAGACCCAGTACGCGTTGGGGCTGGTGTCGTCCTCGACACAGTGGGCCGCCGTGAGGAAGGTCGAGCAGCCGATCAGGGTGCCGCTGCACCAACTGCCGGCGTTGTTCGCATTGATCGTCCCGCCGCTGCTGTACATGAGTGCGCCGGTGGTGGGGAAGTCGTGGGTCACCAGACCGTTCACGATCCGGGGATCGGTCGCCTCCGGCGCGGCTGAAGCGCTGGAGGCAAGGAGCATCAAGCCCAACGCGACGCCGCAGCCTCGCCCGAGCCAGGAGAGGAGGGCAACGGTGCGTTCCCCCCTGCGTTCGACCGAAACGCGAAATTTGCCCGTCGCTGCTTTTCTGCCTTTGCTCATGGTCGTCCTCCCGGCTCGAGTTGTCGTCGGCGTGAGCAGTCGGCTCGATTGCCGGTTTGCTCAGGCTGAGCGCCGAAGCAACGCGCATGCCGAGCAGACTCCGAAGAGACGAGGTTTCGCGCCGCCCCGGCTTACGAGATTTCGGAGAAAAACGAAATGGACCCGTCGGCGTCCCGGAACTCCGTCGTGCGCCCGGTCGGGGGGAGAGGTCCGCGAACCCGAAGTGGGTCGAGAGCCTCGGGTGGGAGGTGGCGAACCCGGCTCAGCTTCCCGGCGCGAGTCGCCGGAGGCGGAAGTCCCCACCCCCGCGGATCGGCACGGCAACCGTGACCGACCAACGGCCGGCGTCGGCGTCGAAGTCGACCTGGGCGAAGTCCTTCCCGTGCCTGGATTGGTCGACCGTCTCCCAGACCTCGCCATTGCGGCGTTCGAGGCGCCAGCCGTCATGGCGTTCGAGGCCGTGGAAGACCAGCGGGGCGTAGCCCAGGCCACCCGCGATCGAGATCTCGGCCGCGATCTCGCCCAGGACCGTATCGATCTCGACCGGATGGGTCCGTCGCACCGTGCCCGCCGACGCCGTGACCTCCATCGCGTTGCCGGGAGCCAGGTGGAGCATCATCGCCGTATCTTCGAAGGCCCCGGAGGGAAGGGCGAGCAGGTGGTCGCTCTGTCCGTAGTACCGGGACGCATCCGCCGGCGGCACCACGTATTCGACGACGAGCTGGACCCGGCTACCGGCCGGCACGAAGCGGGTTTCCCCCAGGCAGCTCGCTCCGCACCACGGCGAGCCCTCCTCGTGGGGCAGGCCCAGTTCGACACCATATTGCGACATCTGCTGGTTGAAACTGCGTCTGAGGTTGAGGTGTGGGACGTCGAGGCGTGCGCCGCCGATGTCGGCGGTAAAGGAGCGAACGATGAAACCGATGTTCGCATACCGCTCGGGCAACGCATCGCCCGTGCGTTGGTTGGCATAGAGCATCACCCAGGGATCCTTGCCGGTGAGCGCAATGCCGCGATCGGTGTCGGCGGCGTAGCCCGTCGTTCCGTGGTCGTCGACTACCCGGTCTTCGTGCACCTGGTCTGCGTCTCCCCACGCAACGCGCGCAAAGAGGTTGTCCGAATAGTTGTCTGCAGCGACCTGGAAGAAGGCGAGCCGGTCGTAGAGGACGTCTTCGAGGAACTCGTAGTCGAAGTGCAGGTAGACGCGCACGAGGTCGTCGGCGGCGCCGAGTCGGGTATCGACGTTGTAGCGGATGCGCCCGTCGGAACTCAGTCCGGAGTAGGAGACGTTCGTGAGAAGGGGTCCGACGGCGTTGTAGGTGCTGCGCACGCGGGACATTCTTCTCTCCCAATACGGTTGCGCGGCTGTCCGGTAACGCAGGAAATCGGCGCCGCCGACGTTCCCGGTCCAATTCCAACGATCGGCGGACTGAACCAGGAAGGGGCGTACATCGTCGAGCGGTGCGCGTCGCAACGTCATGTCGGGATCGTAGGTGACCGATTCGCCGAAGCAGCCGAGCGCGGTTTCATCCCAGTGGCCGCCCCAGTCGCCCCAGCCGACGAGACTCAACTGGGCGTGCGACGCGGCGTAGGCGTCGCCCCATTTCGACGAGGCCATCGTCAATTCCATGCTCTCCGGGCCCCGTCCGGAAAAGGTGGGCATGGTGTAGAGGTGATACCAATATTCACCGTGCCAGTTCTTGGAGATCTGCACGGGCATGCCGTTTGGATCCCCGTCGGCATCGCGCAGCAGTGGGGCCCCGCCGGTGATGTACCAGGACATCCGGTCGCTTCCGTGGATGGCGAGGGGGACGGCCATGGGGCCTCTGCCACCGGTGTCGACATCGATGCGATGGCGGCCGTGCCAATGATGGTAGACGGCTTCGTCGAAGTTCGCGGACCCCGGTGCGCCCGCGTTCTGGAGCGAGCCGGCCGGCACCCGGAAGGCGCCCAGGGTTTCGTCCCAGGGGACGTCGACGGCCGCACCGACCGGATCCCCGGCGAGGTCGAGTAATTGGTAGGTCACCTCGACCGTGGCGTCGGGGGCCATGTAGAGGTCGACTTCGTCCTCGGTGAGGGCGTGGGCGGCGGCGACGAGCAGGGAGACCCCGACCCCACCGGTGGGGGATCCTCCGAGCGTGCGCTCGGC
>JAPOLW010000012.1:9292-20641 GCA_029976905.1 bacterium
GTGGCCTTCGGGGGAGAGGGCGAGCGTCGCCGGGGCCGGCCCGGCCACGAAGATCCATCCCCGGCCCTGCGCGTCGGTCATCCGCAGTACGCGGCCGGCCTCGAGCCATTGCTGGGTCAGGCCCTCGAGGAAGTCGCCTCCCAGGACGATCCTTGGCGTCGCGGCGTTGGCCGAGGCTCCGTCGGTCGTGTGCGTGAAGACGACGTGGCGGGGCATCGTCGCGATCTCGAAGTGTCCGTCGATGCCAGAATCGGCCGCGTAGCCAACCGACGTAATCTCGACGCGATTCATGAATCGCCCGCCGTCGATCATCTTGGCGCGATCGATGGTACTCGCGTTGGTCCCCAGGAAGCTCGTGGCCACGATCCCCGATTCCGTCGGGCCGGCCTCCAGCCGGAAGACGGCACCCGGTAGGGCGGTCACGTCCTCGTTGGGCCGGTGCTTGGCCTGCTCCGCAGACTGGTTGTCGTGCAGACCGCCGAAGTGCGCCATCGCTCCCGTCGCCTCATCGAGCGTGAAGGCAAAGTGACCGGTCATGAAATACATCTCGGTCTTGATGGTTGGCCAGCTTTCGGTGGGTCGATGATTGAGGGGCCAATACCAATGGGAATAATCCAGAGGGCCGACGGTCGGAACCCGCGCCGGCGGCGGTTCGTAGGACGAGGCGAAGAGATCGCTTGCGACTTCGCTTGCAAGGGCGGCGGCACAGGAAACCACTTCAGAGGTTCCGGCGAGCCCACCGCAGCCGTCGAAGTCGGCCGGGTCGATGCCCGCGCAAGCGGCCGCCACTTTCTTTTCCGCCCGGGCCGCTGCACCGAGGAGGCGCCGGTCGGCTTCGAGGCCGCCACAGCCTCCCGCGGGTGGCTCGGCCCGTCCGCCGTCGGCGAGCAGCTGGCACTTCTGCTCTGCCTTCGTACGGGTGAACGCCTGTAGGGACCAGGCAGCGAAGATGGCCTTCTGGCATTTCACCGCGTCCGCCGAGGCCGGGGGGCTTCCATACAACTCCGCGAGGACGTCGCTCGTGTGGGTCTGGGTCCGGCAGACGAGGCAGGCGGCGGCGCCATCGGTTCCATCGAAGGAGGTGAGCGCGGCATCGCCACAGGGGGCGGCGCAGGCGTGCATGCCGATCGAGGCGGGAAGAACGCCGCGGCCGGTACATTTCTTCTCCGCGAGCGCGGAGATCTTCGCCTCGGCCCGTTCCACCGCTCGCAGAGAAGCCTCCGAGAAGTGAGCCGGATCGTTGCAATCGATCGATTCCGCAATGACTCCGCGGAGTCGATCTTGATGGCACCGGGCATGCGCTTTGGCGACCGCGCGAGACAGGAGCGCGGCGCCCGATGCCAGAGCTTTGCGGCAGCCGGATTCGCTCGCCTCGAGCGCCTGGGCGGGTGGGACTGCGCTGGTCAGGGCGAAGAGGAGGAATGCGACCGCCCTGCGCGGGTACGTTGCGGCTGGAAACATCGGGACTCCCATGGCTCGGGACCCGGGCGGACCCCACAAACCCAGTTTCTACCGTTTTCGCCGGAATTTCGGCAAGGCTGATTCGCAGCCGCCCACGATCCTCGGCTGGGGCGCGACCGGCGCCTCCCTCGCCGGATCCCTTGCGGCGGGAGCCCCGCGGGGAGTAGCCCCTATGCTCTCTCACATTTCACAGAGCCTGGTGCCGACCGTTGTGGTATCCAAACGGTTGGAGGCGGAGGTTCGGTGCAGATGCGCCCTGGCAAAAGATGGTTCTCGAGTACGGCAATGGCTTTGCTCGTGGGAGTGGCCCTTCTTGGGTGGGCCACCCTGCGGGAATCCTCGAGCCATCCCGAGGATTCGACGCGCCTTCCCTGCTTGCGCCAGCCCAACCAGAAATCCAGCAGCACGCAGACGACCCTCCGTTTCGATGGCTGTCGCTTCGAGGGGTCCCTTCAGACCCCGGAGAGTTCGGCCCGCCACTTCCTGGAGTTCTACGAGGAGACCCTGGGGCTCGAGCACGGACTTGGAGATCTCGTGACCGAGGACGTGCGCGAGACGGGCGTGAGCGCGCATACGCGCTTCGTGCAGACCGTCGAGGGACGACCCGTATTCGGCTCGACCGTCCAGGTGAACCAGGGTGCGGACGGCTCGATCGTGAGCCTCCACATGGCCTATTACTCCGAACCCTCGATCGAGTCGCCGACGCGCACCGTGACGCGTGCGGAGGCCCTCGCCGCCGCCATGGACGCGGTGGGCGCCAGCGAGCTTCGGCTGCCCGAAAAGCACCGCGAGGTGTGGTTCGTGACGTCTGCGGGGCGGCTGCGCGCCGCGCACGAGATTTGGGCCTATACGCGCGAGCCGCTCGGCGATTTTCTGACGGTGGTCGACGGCGCGAGCGGGAAGGTCCTCTTCCAGGAGAACCGGATCGCTTTCGACACGGGCCAGGCAAAGATCTATTGGCCCAACCCGGTTCAGCAGACCGGGGATACGTCACTCACCGACGACGGAGATCAGACCAATCCGACCCTGGATGGGGCTCGGGTCGACGTGACGCTGGAAGGGCTCGATGCGGGGACCGGCAAGCTGATCGGGCAGTGGGTCGACGTGACTCTTCCCGGAGGGATCGCGGACGCCGATTTCGCCGACGAGCCGAGTCGGGTCTACGTCTACGATCGCGACGACAATCGGTTCGAGCAGGCGACGATCTATTACACGGTCCACGAGGTCCAGAAGTACATCCATTCGCTCGGCTTTGATGACGGCGACGGTGCCGCCAACGGTATTCGCGATTTTCCGAGCAAGGCGAACGCCCACTGGGATGACCAAGACAACTCCTTCTATTCCACCGGTGACGACGCAATCCATTTTGGTGACGGCGGTGTCGACGATGCCGAGGATGGGGACGTCATCGTCCACGAGTTCGGCCACGCGATCCAGCATGACCAGAACTCCTGTTGGGGCGGCGGCGACATGGGTGCGATGGGAGAGGGGTTCAGCGATTATCTCGCGGCCAGCTTCTTCGCCCAGCTGGGGGACGCCTCCTATCAGAATGCTCACGCGGCGTGCGTCGCGGAATGGGATGCGGTCTCCTACAGCAGCACCAACCCGCCCTGCCTGCGTCGGGTCGACGGGAACAAGACCTATCCGGACGACCTGGTGGGCGCCGTGCACGCCGATGGCGAGATCTGGTCCGCGTATCTCTGGGAGGTGAACGGGCAAATCGGGGCCGCGACCACCGATCAGATCGTCCTCCAACATCACTTTGGATTGCCGTGTGCGGCGACCATGGTCGACGCGGCTCTGGAGATGATCCAGGCAGATGCGAATCTGAACGGCGGCGCCAACGAGGCGGTGCTTCGCAATGCCGCCTGCAACCGGGGCTTTCTCAGCGGATCGGACTGCGCGCCTCCCTCGGGCCTGGCCCTGTCGCTGACGGCGGATCCCTCCCCGGCCGCCACGGGTTCGACCGTGACGTACACCGCGCAGGTGACGAACAACTCCAGCAGCACGATGTCTTCGATCCTGGTGACGGCAGGGGTCCCAAGCGGTACGACCTACGTGGCAGGCTCGGCCGACAACGGCGGCTCCGAGGATCAAGGTACCGTACAGTGGACCACCTTCGATCTGGCCGCAGGAGCCAGCGCCCAGCGGAGCTTCCAGGTCGATGTCGTGGTCCAGGGGGGTAGCGGTTTCTTCGACGACATGAACTGGGGCGACGATCTCTGGGCGGTCTCCCGCGGCGCGGGCGCCGTCGATTGGGTCCTCAGCACCACCAATCCCTTCGGGGGAAACGGTTCCCGATCCAAGGTCCCGACCTCGGTGGTCGGCCAGACGGCATGTGTCAACGGAAAGGCCGATGTCTTCTCCTGCCACCGGGTCGACCTCGACCAATACCTGCCCACGTCGGCGATCGGCGGTGGAGATGGGAACGACGGTTGGGGCTGGACGGATCCCTCCACCAATCGTGAGTACTACCTTGCCGGGATCCTGGGCGGCACCGCCTTTCTCGACATCACCGACCCCGCAGCACCGGTGTACCTCGGCACGCTGCCCACGCATACCTCGAACAGCGACTGGCGGGACATCAAGGTCATCGGCAACCACGCCTATATCGTCAGCGAGGCAAGCGGGCACGGCATGCAGGTCTTCGACCTCACGTCTCTGCGCGGCGTGAACACGCCCCAGACCTTCACCGAGACGGCCCACTACGGTCAATTCGGCAACGCGCACAACATCGTCGCCCATGCGGCGACCGACTTCGTCTACGCCGTGGGGTCCTCGAGTTGCAGTGCCGGATTGCACATGATCGACGTCTCGACGCCGACGAGTCCGACGTTTGCCGGATGCTACTCGGGCGACGGTTATACCCACGATGCGCAATGCGTCGTCTACGCGGGCCCCGACGCCACCCATGCTGGACGTGAGATCTGTTTCGCCTTCAACGAGGACACCCTCACGATCGTCGACGTGGAGGACAAGTCGAACCCGACCCTTCTGTCGAAGACCTCGTATCCCGGGAGCAGCTACACCCATCAGGGTTGGGCCACCGCCGACCATCAGTACGTGCTCCTCAATGACGAGATGGACGAGATGGACAATGGGCACAAAACGCGGACCTACATCCTCGATGTGTCCGATCTCGATTCGCCGACGGTGGTCTCCTTTTACGAAGGAGATCTCGCTGCGATCGACCACAACCTCTACATCGACGGCGACTTCGTCTACGAGGCGAACTACACCTCGGGGCTTCGTATCCTGAAAATCAACGACATTGCCGCCGGGGATCTATGCGAGGTTGCTTCCTTCGACGTCTACCCGGACAGCGATGCTGCTACCTTCCACGGGGCCTGGAACGCCTTTCCGTACTTTCCGAGCGGTCGGGT
Source organism: bacterium (assembly GCA_029976905.1). GTDB lineage: Bacteria > Desulfobacterota > Binatia > UBA12015 > UBA12015 > VGTG01. The sequence goes on from JAPOLW010000012.1 coordinate 14,137, forward strand.
CGTCGTAAACGCCATCGAAGGCGTCGCGATCCTCACGCCGGACCTCGCCTCTCCCGAGTGCGTCGGCGTCGGCGGCGGCGGCGGCGGGGGTGGCGGTGGCGGTGGCGTGCCCGCATCGTGGTTCGCCACGGGGCCAGGGAGCGTGAGCGATCTCTACCTGGCCTTCCGCGATCCGATCACCGTGCAAGCGGGAGACACCCTCTCGTTCTGGCACAGCTACGAATTCGAGAGCGGCTACGATGGTGGCGCGGTCGAGATTTCGACCAATGGCGGTTCGTCCTGGAGCGATCTCGGCAGCCATTTCACCTCGGGAGGGTACGACGACGTGATCAGCGGGGGTTTTCAGAGCCCGATTGGCGGTCGCTCGGCTTTTACCGGTGCGTCCGGAGGGTATGTGCAGAGCGTCGCCGACCTCGCGCCCTGGGTGGGCCAGACCATCCACCTGCGATTCCGCTCGACGACGGATACTTCGATCTCCAGTGGCGGCTGGTACGTGGATGACGTGCGCGCCGGGACCTCGGCTCTGCTCGTTGGCACCGCCTCGGCATCGGACGCCGGTGGAACGTCGGTGCAGGCCGCAACGACCACCCAGGTGCTCGTGCCGGAGTGTGGCAACGGCATCCTGGATGCGGGCGAAGCCTGCGATCCGGGGCTCTCGGGTCAGGATGTCTGCTGTACGTCGTCGTGTGAGGTGAGTGCGGCGGGAATCACGTGCCGCGCCGCTGCGGGCGACTGCGACCTCGCGGAGGTTTGTGACGGACTGACGCCGATTTGTCCGTCGGACGAGCGGATCGAGTCGGGCTTCGTTTGTCGTCCCTCGGGCGGTGACTGCGACCCTGAAGAGACGTGCAATGGAACATCGCCGTCGTGCCCTGTGGACCAGATCCTGTCCTCCGCGACGGTGTGTCGTATCGCTGCGGGCGTCTGCGATGTCGCCGAGACCTGCGATGGAGTCGGCCGGGTTTGTCCGCCGAATCAAGTTCAGTCCGCGGGGACGGTCTGCCGGCCGAAAGCATTCGTCTGTGACATTGCCGAGACGTGCAACGGCGCCGACGTCGAATGCCCATCCGATCAGTTGGCACCGGATGGAACGCCGTGCCTGGACGGGAACGTCTGCACGATCAACGAACGTTGCGAGCAGGGCTCGTGCGTGAAGGACTGCGGTCTTGGTCGGACCTGCGCTGCGTGTGGAACCGGTGCGTGCGTGGACGACGCTGCGGGGTGTCGCTGCCAGCCCTAGCCACTTGATCGTACGGATCGAGTGCGACGATCACCGGAAGAAACGGGTCAAGTGCATGCATCCGTGTTGACCACTTCCGTCGGGTGTCGTCTGTGCTCCGGCCCGCCTTGACGGGAAAACGCTGCATGGGCGATACCCAGAAGCGTACTCCTGGACCGAAAGGGCCCATCCCCGAGGAGGTACGACCGTGGCAATTCTTCTTCCCGACCCTCGAGCTCTGACTGCTCGCCGTCTTCAGGAGCGCGCCATCATGCGCCCGTGGTTGGTCGCATTTGCCCTGTTCCTGGTGGCCCCGGTACTCGCCCTTCTGCCGCGTGCGGGCGTTGCCGCTCCATTATCCAAGGCCGATCAACTTTGCGTCGTCGCGAGTCACAAGGCCGCCGCCAAAGTCCTCTCGATGGTCCATAAGGAAGGTTTTGGCTGCCTGAAGATGGGCACGAAGAACAGGTTGCCAAGCGGCGTCGGCATGCGATAATCGGGTCTTCGATCAGAGCGGCAGTTTCGGCTACGTGTCCCTCACGCGATTGCGGGGCACGGTCGCGGGCAAGTCGGTCGACCGGCTTCTGCTGACCGCGAACCCCGGCTATGCCACCTGCAAGGCGGTTTCGAGCTGCTGCGGGGGGACGGTGCATCCCACGGACGCGAACCTCTGTGAATTCCCGGCCGACCTCCAGCAGGTGTCCGACAGCGGGCTCGGCCCCATCGTCCTCACCGGAGACCCCTACCGCCCCTGGCGCTGGAGCCGACGAACGGATGGATCTCTCGACTTCACGCTGGTCGCGCAGGACCCGGGCACACTGGTCGGGGCCGGTCCACATTGCCGGAGCCAGGTCCCCCGTATACGCATGTGCTCGGAGGCTACGCTCCCGTCTTTCTGGATCGATTCACCCGAGTCAGTACGGGCGACGACGGCTTCGACGTCTATCTGAACAGCTCGGTGGGCCGCGACGAGGGCTACAACGTCGATCTTCATCGGGTGACCGTGCGGGAGGTACCCTGACCGTGCGCGAGGCGTCCTGACCGTGCGTGAGGCGGGCAGCGGGGCGAAGCCAGTCGTCTCCGGTCTGGCGACCATCCTCCTGGCGGTCCTGGCAGCGAACGCAGATGGCCAGGGGGTTTCGGACAAGACGCTCTCCCTTCCCCGGCAGCCGCTGCCCCGGCCGGCCGCCGGAGCCAGTGTGGTGGACCCCGTCTTCGGGACCACGATCACGAGGCTCACCGACCGCACCAACTCCGGCGGTTATGCCACCCAGGTGTATAGCCAACTGCAGGCCTTCTCTCCCGACAATGCCTACGTCATTCTCGTCGAGGACGACGATACGGTGGTCCGGCGCACCGCCGACCGCTCCCTCGTCGGTGGGCTTGCCGCGGTGGTCTGGAACGCACCGCGCTGGCAGCCGACGCAGACGCGCACGATCGTCCACTACGACGGCAATGCCGATACCACGCTGCGTGTGCAGTACACGACGGTCGATCCCGTGGCGACCAGCACGATCTTCACGTTTCCGGTTCTCTACGAGAGGGTCATGCCCAACCAGTCGTTCGACGAGTTGTCGCGTGACGGCCGCTGGATGGCGGGTGCGGCGACGCTGTCCACCGGAGACGCCAACATCTTTGCCCTCGATCTCCAGAACCTGACTCTGGGAGCCGAGATCTCGATTTCCGGGCTCTACGCGGGGCCCTGCCCGCGCGATCCGCAATGGGGCGAGGTCGATCCGGACTGGATCGGTATGTCGCCCCTGGGAACCTATCTCATGGTGCAATGGGCCCGCGATGGCACCGACCGGTGCAGTGGCCTCGAGTCCTTCGACCCCGTGACCGGTGCGTTTGTCGGTCGGGTGTACGACGGGCACCAGCACGGTGACCTCGGTGTTCTCCCGGATGGAACCACCGAGTTCTTCATGACCTTCGAGATCTCCTCCACCGCCAACCCAAGCCAACCTGGAATCGGCTATCGCGTGCTTCCCGGGCCTGCGACGGTTGCGGCTCCGGTCTATCTCACCTCGCTGGCCTGGGGCGGAGGGCACATCTCCTGCCAAGGGCCCCACGGGGTCTGCCTGGTGAGCTACGGGGAGTGGCCGGGGGATGGCTGGACGCCCTTCGAGAAGGAGGAGTTCCTGCAGTTCACTGATGGCTCGGTCCTTCGCCTGGCGCATCATCGCTCGAGCGAATGCGGCTACTGGGTGCAGCCACGAGGGTCTCTCTCGCGTGATGGGTCGCGTGCCATGTTCGCTTCGGACTGGGCCGACGAAGGTGGTGGCAACGGGTGTGGCGACAGCGCGCTGGGTGAGGGCGAGGCCTACGTCATCACCGTCCCGAACCTGGTCGGCACCTGCGGGGATGGCCAGGCGACCTGGGCCGAGGATTGCGATGGCGATGACGATACCCGGTGCCCCGGCCTCTGTCTCTCCGATTGCACCTGCCCCGCACCCATCTGCGGGAACGGCATCGTCGAGGCCGGCGAGACCTGCGACGGGTCGGCCGCTGCAAATTGCCCTGGTGCCTGCCAGAGTGACTGCTCCTGCCCGGTGGTGACGTGTCCGAACGGCACCTGCGATGCCGGCGAGAGCGCGAGTTCGTGCGCGGCCGACTGCGGTTGCGCAGCGATCGGGGCGTGTGGACAGGAGGCGCCATCGGGATGCTACTGCGATGCACAGTGCGCGGGGGAGGGCGATTGCTGCCCGGACGCGTGTGCGGCCTGCGGCAATGGCTGCGCTCCGACGGCAACGCCGACGCCCACCCCGACACCGCAAGCGCCCCCGCCCCCGACACCGCAAGCGACCCCGACCCTGACCCCGCAAGCGACCGCGACCCCGCAAGCGACCGCCGGAGCCGGTGAGTTCTGCCGGACTCCGGGCCTCGCCATCCCCGACGGCAGCGGCCCGGTGGACGATGTGCTGACCCTTGGCGGTGGCACGTCGATCGTCGACCTGGACGTCCGTCTCGAGATCTCCCACGGCTGGGTCGGAGACCTGAGCGCCTGGTTGCGCCACGACAGCACCGGTACCGAACGCCGTCTTCTGGCCCGGTCGGGCTATCCGGCTGCCGGCTACGGCTGTGGGGAACCCGATGTCGAGGCGTGGTTCGACGACGAAGGCGTCTGGGCCGCCGAGGACGAATGCCAGAGCCCGGCGCCGGCGATTGCGGGCGACGTGCTGCCCTTCGATGCGCTCGCTGCCTTCGACGGGGAAGCGGCCGATGGCGCGTGGACCTTGCGGGTCGGCGACTCGGAATCCGAATATGCCGGTACCCTCGATCGTTGGTGTCTCCGTCTAGCGACGAGTGGGGCACCGCCGGCGACCCCGGGGCCGGCGCCGAGCGCGACCCCGTCTTCGGGCGGGGAATGCGGCAACGCCGTGGTGGAGGGCGCGGAGCAATGTGACGCGGGTGCGGACAATGGCGGCCCCCGCTCGTGCTGTGCCTCCGATTGCTCCTTCAAGCCCGATGGCCCGGCGAGCTGTGACGGATCTACCTGCACCGGGGGAGACGTCTGCACCGGTGGGGTGTGCACGCCAGGGTCGTGTACTACCGGAGCGGTCTGCGGGCTCTGCGGCACCACGTGCACGATCACCAATGGCGCGTGTCGCTGTGGATGATTCGTTCTGGCGCGACCGAAGGCAGACCGGATAGGCTCTGAAGGATGGTTGCGGAGGTTCGTTTCCGGTGAGTGGAAAGGCAGGTCTGTGGGTCGGTGTCGCTCTGGCCATCGCGATCATCGGTGTGCCTCGGGCCCGGGCATCGACCTGTGCGACCCTGCGGGTCAAGGCGGCGCACGTCTTCGCGGCCTGCGGCTGGGCGGCCGAGAAAAAGGCGGCCAAGCGCGGGGACGCGGTCGTGGATCTGGCAAAGTGCGACATCCGGCTCGCGAAGGTCTTCGCCCGTGTGGAGAAGGCCTGTGGCGGGTCTGTCGCCGCCCCCGACGAGGCCGACATCGGTTCGGCCGTATCGCGGGTGGGGAGCATGTTGGGCACGGCCATCCGCGAGGGTTCCGCTCCGGACGGAAGCGCTCTGTGCGGATCCGGACTCCTCTGGGACGACTCTACCCGGACCTGCATCGAGGACTCGGGAGGCGACGGCGGCGCGTCGGTCGTCGCCCCGACTGCGGATTGTGCGACCGCGTGGGCGAAGGCCGCGGGCGCCTTCTCGGCTTGCGTCTTTGGCGCGGAGAAGAAGGCCGCCAGGAAGAGTGAGCCACCCGATACCAGCGCCTGCCCTGCGCGTCTGCAGAAGTTGCTTTTGCGCGCGACCGCGTCCTGCGGAGGCCCACACCCGACGATCGGTGAAGCCGACATCGGTCAGTCGATCGCTCGGCTCGCGCGCGCGGTCGGCCGGGCGGCACGCGACGGCACCGCGCTCGACCTGGTGGATTTTTGCGGCGCCGGGACACAGTGGAGTGCGCAGACGGGACGATGCGAGGCGGAGGGTGCGCCCGCATCGCTTCCGACCGGCCTTTCCACATTCTTCTTCGAACAAGAGGTCGAGGGACTCTCCGAGCAGCGACGTTACCTGGTGGCGGCGCCGAATGTCTTCGTGCCTGGCCAGGCCTACCCGGTGCTTTTTGCCTTCCACGGAAACGGTGGGACGGGAGACGGTTTTGTCCCGGCTTTTTCCTCCCGGGTCGAGGCCGGGGAATTCATCGGCGTCTACCCCGATGGCATGCAGAACTCCTGGAACCTTGGACGCGAGGCGTCGCAAGCCGATGACGTTGCCTTCGTCGACGGGATCGTGGCCCACCTCGCGGGCTACGCCGAGATCGATATCGGTCGCATGTTCGCGTACGGGTCCTCCAACGGAGCCGGGTTGGTTCACAAGTTGGGTATCGAGACCGATCACTTCGACGGCATTGCTGCGGTCGTGACGTCGCTGTTGGTGAACGACCAGCCGGCCCCCGGTAGCCGCTCGGTGGGCGTTCTGCAGGTACTTGGCACCGAAGACGGCCTCATTCCCTACGAGGGCGGCGTTGGCGTTCTCGGCCACGAGTTCATGGCGGCCGAGGACAGCGCACTCGCCTGGGCTGCGGCGAATGCGTGCGCCCTCCCCGGAACCACGACGACGACCGCCGAGGGCAACATCCGCATCACGTACGCCGGCTGCACCGACGGCGTCGAAGTCCTGCACTTCGGCATCGTCGGCGCAGGTCACGGAATTCCGAGCGGCACCGAGGGCGGCCTCATCGGCCTCGTGGTGGACTTTCTGCAGGCACAGCCCGACGGGACCCCCTGAACCGGAAGCGGCCTGCGATGGGCCCCCGGGGCGGTGCGAGCG
>JAPOLW010000130.1 GCA_029976905.1 bacterium
GAGGCTGAATCTGCGTGTGTGTGTGTGTGTGAAACTGTAAATATTGTGATGCATACGAACCCTGTCTGAGAAAATCAATCACAAACCCTAGTACGCGACGCCGTCGCCGCGCGCGCCTCGTCCCACGGCACGGCCTCCCGGGTCGTCGGGTCCCGGGCGATTCGTCCAGAACGTCGGGGCAAGGGGCGGCTCGCGCGGACGGATCAAGGCTCTTCGACCTCCCGGGGGCCGACCGGGTCCTGGCAGTCGGCGGGCCCGGACGATGGAGCAGGGCCCCTTCGAACGGCAAGCCGCGTCGGCCCGCGACTGACGACTGGGCATTGAAAAGACAGCCGTCATTGACAAGACACATGTCTTGTGAGAGAAGGAACGCGTGCCGGCCACCGAAGCCGCGCGCCTGACGGCGCGCGACCGACAGCGTCTGGAGACCCGGCAGCGCCTCTACGAGACGGCACTGCAGGAATTCCGGAACCGGGGCTTCGATGCGGTCCAGGTCGAGGACATCGTGCGGGCGGCGGGCGTGGCCCGCGGCACGTTCTATCTACACTTCCAGAACAAGGAAGATCTGCTGCGGGCGTTTCGCGGGAGCGTCGAAGAGCAGATCCGCGAGCGTCTCGAGGGTCTTCCGCACCCCCGGTCGCCGCGTGACCTCGTGCGGCACGTGACCGAAGCCCTGCTTTCCACCCGCGGCAGCGGCTCGAGCACGCGCGAGTTGGTGGCTCTGGCCTTCCGCACCCCGCCGGAACACGATTGGAACGAGAATCCGTATTTTGCACCCATCACCCGATGGGTGGCCCACTTTCAGGAGCGCGGCGAGCTGCGCGACGATCTTTCGGCCGACGAGATCACCGGCCTCTTCGCGACGACCTTCTTTGGCACGTTGCTGGGCCCGGCGGCGCCGCGGCGCGGCCGGCGCCGGGCGATCGACTGCCTGGGCGACGTCTTTCTCGACGGGATCCGCTCCCGCTGAACGTACACGACACCGGGACGCCCGCGCGAGGTGCGGCCGCCCGAAGAAAGGACACGACATGGATTTCGATTTCTCCCCGCAGGAACAGGCCTTCGCCGACGAGGTCGACCAATGGCTCACCGACCATCACGACCCGGTCGTGATGGACCCGACGCGTGAGAATTTCACGCAGTTGGCCGACACGCCCGAGCGCCGGGAATTCATGAAGAAGCTCGCAGCCCGCGGGTGGTTGGGCATGTCCTGGCCGAAGGAATACGGCGGACAGGAAATCGAAGGCGTCTACGAATACATTCTCAACGAGGCCCTGGCGCGCCACTCGGCGCCGCAGATTGGCAAAGGGGTCGGCATCATCGGCAAGACGCTCATCCGGCACGGCAGCGAGTTTCTCAAGAACGAGTTCCTGCCCAAGATCCTCAACGCCGAGATCGAGTTTGCCGTCGGGTACAGCGAGCCGCAGGCTGGATCCGACGCCGCCAACATGCAGCTCAAGGCCGAGAAGGTCGGCGACGGTTGGGTGCTCAACGGTCAGAAGATCTGGACCACGTCGGCGCATTTCGCGGATTGGTACTGGGTGGGTGCCCGCACCGATCCCGACCAGCCCAAACACAGCGGTTTGAGCCTCTTTCTCATTCCCATGAACGACAAGGGCCTCGAGGTCGTGAGCCTTCCGACCATCGGAAAGGACACCACCAATCAGGTCTTCTTCAACGACGTCTTCGTGCCCGACGAGTACATGGTGGGGGACCGCGGCAAGGGCTTTCAGTACATCTCCGAGGCCCTCGATCTCGAGCGCTTCACGATGTTCACGCTCTCCCCGAGCACCGAGCGTGCGCGGCTCCTCATCGACTGGGTGAAGGAAGCCCGCCGCGACGGCCAGCCGCTCAAGGATGATCCGAACGTGCGTCGCCGGATCGCCCGCATCATCACCGACCAGGCCGTCGCCAAGGGGCTCAGCACCCGTTTCGTCTGCGCGGCCCGCAAGGGAGGGGGCAAACCGCCGACGATCGAGTCCTCGCAGTACAAGCTCTTCGCGACCCAGCTTTCCCAGCGCGTCTGCAAGGAGGCGCTCGAAATTCAGGGGGCGGCCGGCCAGTTGCGCGAGGGTCAGGACGAGGCTCCGCTGCGTGGCCGCTTCGAGGGCGCCTACCGGGCGACCGTCGTCGAGACGATCGGGGGAGGTTCCTCCGAGGTGCAGAAGAACATCATCGCCCGCCGCGAGCTGGGCTTCCCGAAGAACTTCTGAGCGAAGACCCGGCGCTCCGATCGAAAGAGAACGACGATGAATCTCGAATTCACCGAAGAGCAGCAGATGATCCGGGACATGGCGCGCGCCATGTTCGATGAGCATTCGCCGGTAGACGCCGTCCGCAAGCTCGAGGACGACCCCAAGGGCTATTCGGACGCGCTTTGGCAGCAGATGGCCGAGTCGGGCCTTCTCGGTCTGACGATCCCCGCCGAATACGGCGGCGGCGGGCAAACGCTCCTCGAGGCCGCGCTGGTCTACGAAGAGATGGGCCGAACGCTGGCCTCCGTGCCGCATTTCGTCTCCGCCGTCATGGGCGCGGGTCTCCTGCGGGAGGCGGGCAGCGACGAGCAAAGGAAGGCGTGGCTGCCGAAGATCGCCACGGGCGAGGTCGTGCTGACGCCGGCGTGGCTCGAGCCCGAGCGGGGTTTCGGGCCGGTCGGGGTGCAGCTCGAGTCGAAGGCGACGGCAGACGGCTTCGTTCTCACGGGTGTCAAGCAGCACGTCTACTTCGGAAGTTCGGCCGACCGGCTGGTCGTCCTGGCGCGCAACGAGCAGGGGCAGATCGATCTCCTTCTGGTCGATCCCAAGGCCGAGGGGGTTGCGATGAAGCAGCTCCTCTCGCAGGCATCCGATGCGCAATACCGCGTGACCTTCGACGGGGTGCGGGTGCCCGCGGCCGATCGGCTCGGTGGGGCCGGCACGGGTTGGGAGACCTTCTCGAAGGTCCTGCGCGACGGCATCATCCTGCTTTCGGCGCAGGCCGTCGGGGGGGCGCAGCAGGCGCTCGACATCACGGCGGACTACGCCAAGGTCCGCACCCAATTCGACAAGCCCCTGGCGGCCTTCCAATCCCTTGCCCACTACATGGCCGATGCGTCCACGAACATCGCGGGCGGGCGTACGCTGGTCTATGAGGCCGCCTGGAACAGCGCCGAGGGACGTTCGGTCGAACGGTTGGCCCCCATGGCGAAACTCTTCTGCTGCGAGACCTACAGTGCGGTGACGCGCATGTGCGAGCAGATGTGGGGCGGTGTCGGATTTACGCTCGAATACGACGTCCAACTCTTCTTCCGACGCGCCAAGCAGCTGGAGCTTTCCTGGTGGGATGGTCCCTACCTCGAAGAACTCGTCGCAGCCGACGCGCTGGATTCCTGAGGAGAGATCCCCGATGTCCGATTTGCCCGAGATCGTTCAATCCTGGATCGGCCAACGCCGCCACGAGGAGGACGGCGAGTTCGATGTCGAACGCGGCTTCGTCCTCACCGGGTGCTCGTCGGTGGAGAACGGCAATCCTCTCTACTGGGACGAGGCCGTCGCCCGCGAGGTCACCGGAGGCTGGGTCGCGCCGCCGACCATGATCTCCGTCTGGTGCCGCCCCCACTTCTGGGCGCCGTATCGCACGGAGGAGGGTCTGGCGCTGCGGACCCACTTCGACCTCAAGGAGGCGCTCGACTGCCCGGAGGCGATCATGTCGGCCGACGAGCTGATCTTCTACGAACCCGTTCGGATGGGGGAGCGCGTGCGCCAGTACCAGATTCTGCGCTCGGTGAGCGGCCCCAAGACCACACGCCTGGGCACGGGCCGGTTCTGGAACATCGAGGTCCATTACGAGAACAGCAAGGGGGAATTGCTCGTGCGCGAAGACATCGCAGGCTTTGGCTACAAGAGGCAGGCGTCGTGAGCGACTCCGCAACGAGAACACTCGATCAGGTCCGGGTCGGGGAAGATTTGCCGGACCTGCCCTACGACGTGACCGCGACGACCGTCGTCTTCGGCGCTCTGGCGACACGCGACATTCGTCCGATGCATCACGATCGTGACTTCGCCCAGAAGCGCAGCGGCGTGAAGGACGTCTTTCTCAATACGCCGAATCTGGCCCATTGGTTCGAGCGCTACGTCACCGACTGGACCGGGCCTCGCGGACGTCCGGGGCGGATGAAATTCCGCATGCAAGGGTCCGTCTTCGCCGGCGACCAGATGGTCTTCAAGGGCAAGGTAACCGAGGTCGGAACGGACGATCGTGGCTGTGGCTGGGTCGCCATCGCCGTGCAGGTCGACGTCGAGGGCAAGACCATGACCTCGTGCGAGGCGCGCATCGCGCTGCCGACCGGCCCCGACGACAACCCCTGGTCGCGCCGCGGCGACGACTGGCAACCCTGATCGGGACGACGACGTGAACGATTCCAGACAATTGCTCTCCGGCCTGCGCGTGATCGAGTCGAGTCTGCTCGGCCCCGGGCACGTGGCCACCTTCTTCGCCGACATGGGCGCCGACGTCATCAAGGTCGAGCCGCCGTCGGGCGACTACATCCGCCAGATGACCTGGCCCATCATCGACGGGGTCTCCCTGCTTCATCTGCACACGCACCGGGGCAAGAAGAGCATCACGCTCAACCTCAAGAGCCCCGAGGGCGTGCAACTCTACAAGGATCTGGTGGCGACGGCCGACGTCGTGGTCGAGGCACTGCGACCCGGCTCGCTCGCGAAGCTGGGCCTGGGCTTCGAGGATCTGAAGAAGGTGAACCCCAAGATCGTCTTCGCGACGCTTTCGGGCTACGGCGCCACCGGCCCCTACAAGGACATGCCCAGCCACGGCATCGCCTACGACACCTGGTCGGGAATCGTGCAGCCGGTGGTCGACGACGAGGGCTTCTGCCGGATCCCGCGCGAGATGCCCAACGTGGGCATCAACGTCGGCCCGATGCTTGCGGCGATGGCGATCCTGGCCGGCGTGCTCAAGGCCCGCGAGACCGGTGAGGGCTGTGCGATGGAAATGGCGCAGTCCGACGCCTCGGCCTACATGGACTGGTATCGGATCGAGACCGAGCGCGCCTACCTCCGACCCGAAGACGAGGTCACCGGGAACCCTTCGGACGACTACGTGCGTCGACCGGCCGGGCTTGCCGGGATGTGGGAGGGGGTCCGCTATCAGGCCTACGAGGCCAGCGACGGACACGTTCTCTTCATGGCGTCGGAGCAGGCCTTCTGGAAGAACTTCTGCGCGGGCATCGACCGCATGGATCTCTTCGAGAAGTGGCCGGGCTCGAAGTACGCCGATCACGCGCGTGGCAATACGGAACTCCAGGCGGAACTCCGCGAGATCTTCCGCACGCGCAGCGTGAAGGAGTGGCTCGACTTCGCCGACTCCCACAATACGACGATCGCGCCCATGAATACGACCACGAGCATCGGCGACGATCCCCAGTTCCAGCACCGCATGGGCTTCCTGCCGATCGACGCGGTGGGCTGCGAGCAGTTGCCGCTGCCGGTCTTCGTCGACGGCAAGACGCTGCCGGTGCCGACCATGGCACCGACGGTCGGCCAGAATACCGACGAGGTTCTCGCCCGGGTGCTGGGCAAGGACGAGGCGGAGATCGAAAAGCTGCGGCAGAGCGGCGCCTTCGGTTGAGCCCCCGTCCCCCCGGGGCTCTTCCCCGGTTCCCCACCAGGGTGTAGGAAGCCAGAGGAAGTCGGGTGCCGGACATCGGACCCTTCCAAAGAGGAGAGAGCTCATGAGTGTATTCAAGCGTGCCTTTCCGACGACCCGCCGCCGGGCATTGCAGGTGTTGGCCCTGCTCGGTCTGGGCGGCTCCGAACTCGCGCGGTCGGCGGGCGCCCTGGCGGAGTCGGCCGCGAAGGCCGACTCTGCGTGGCCGCAGATGACCTACCGCACGCTGGGCAAGACGGGCTTCGAGGGAAGTCGGTTGGTCTTCGGCTGCGGGGCGGCGCTCATGTTCTGGGGCCGGGACGAGTTGCTCGAGGCGGCCTTCGACCACGGCGTGAACGTCTTCGACGTCGGTACGAGCCAGTACTATCGCAACGCCGAGGGAAACCTCGCGGCGTTCGCGCGCGCCCGCCGGGACCGGATCTTCCTCATCTCCAAGGGGCTCGTCGGTGTCGAGGTCGAACCCGGCGAGGAGTTGTCGGCCGCGCGGCAGCGGGAGGCGGCGGCGAACTGGGCGAAGGCGCTCGACCAGAGTCTGGTCGATCTGCAGACCGACCACATGGACGCCTACTACATCATGGCGGCCAACAACGTCTCTCTCATCCGCAGCGACGAGATGTACGAAGCGTTCCTCGCGGCGAAGAAGGCTGGCAAGGTCGACCACTGGGGCGTGAGTACGCACCAGAATGCCGCCGGTGTGCTCGATGCCGCGGCCGACACCGGCCGCTTCGCGCTCGCGCAGATCGCGATCACGCCGGCGGGTTGGTACGACTGGAAGACCAAGGCGGTGCAGCCCGACAGCAAGCCCATGGCGGACCTCCGTCCGGTGCTCGACCGGGCGCGCGCCGCGGGTGTCGGCCTCATCGGAATGAAGGCGGCGCGCTACATGGCCGGTCGCTGGTTCGGCTTTGGTCCCGACCGCCCTGCGGCCTTCGATGCCCAGTACGACGAGGCGTTCAAGAAGGCGCCGCTGACCGCCTTCCAACGCAGTTACGCCTATGTGCTCGCGCACGGACTCGACGCCGTGAACGCCGACAGCCAATCGATGGAGCATCTGCAGGAAAACTTCTTTGCCGCTGCCACGGCCGAGTCCTACTTCGCATGATCGTGACGGCCGCCTCCGGTTTCGCTTCGCCGCGATGGCCGGGGCCGAGCCTGGCCCGCCACGTCGGCGGGTCCGCCCCCTTCCCTCCGAGGAGCCGACGATGAGAGCCACGAGGCCGCCCCATTCCTTTCCCTTCCCGATCCCTGCCGCCGTCGTGCTCGTGGCGCTCTTCGCAAGCGGGTGTGGGGATGGCGCTTCCCCGGGGTCGGGTGCGCCGCCCTCGGCGGGAGGGATTCAGCAGGGGACGCTCATCGAGATCGAGCAGGGAGCGGTGCAGGGCCACGTGGATGGGGGGGCGCGCCGCTTCCTCGGCATTCCCTTCGCCCAGCCGCCGGTCGGCGCGCTGCGGTGGGCGTCGCCCCGACGAGCCGGCCCCTGGGACGGCATCCTGGTCGCCGACGAGATGAGTGAGCCGTGTGCGCAGGAGGATGCGCTCACGACTCCAGCGAGCGAAAACGAGGATTGTCTGTACCTCAACATCTGGACGCCGGATCGCGCACTCGAGGAGCCTCTACCTGTCTTGTTCTGGATCCACGGGGGCGGTAATTCGAGCGGCTCGACCGCCGACGAGATTCCGCTGGGCGTCGGCGGCCTTTTCTACGACGGTCGCTCCCTGGCCGAGAACCGCGATGTCGTGGTGGTCAGCACCAACTACCGCTTGAACGTCTTTGGATTCCTCAGCCATCCGGCGCTGGCGGCGGAGGACGCGAGCTACCCCTACTCGGGCAACCAGGGACTGCAGGATCAGCGGATGGCTCTCGAATGGGTGCGCGACAACATCCGCGCCTTCGGCGGCGACCCCGGCAACGTCACGATCTTCGGCGAGAGCGCCGGGTCCTTCAACGTCTGCTACCACATAGTGTCGCCGCAGAGCCGCGGACTCTTCCACCGTGGGATCGGGCAGAGCGGCGGATGCACCTTCCGCAATCCGACCCTCGAAGAGGCGCATGAGCGCACCGGGAGACTGCTGGAGTCGACCGGCTGCGACGGAGCCGACGATGCCCTGCGCTGTCTGCGCGAGCAGCCGGTCTCGGCCTTGTTGTCCGCGTCGGGGGGCTTCGGCCCGGCTGTCGATGGAGGGGTCGTTCCCGAGCAACCCCGCGTGCTCTTCGACCGGGGCGCTTTCGCCAAGGTCCCCTACGTCCTGGGTTCGAACTCCGACGAGGGGACTCTTTTCCTTTTGCAGACACCGCCGGTCCAGACCGAGGAAGAGTACCGGGTGGCTCTCGAGGCGCGTTACGGCGAGCGGGCGCCCGAAATTGCGGCGACCTATCCGGTCGCTGATTTCGCCAACCCCAATGACGCTCTGGCGCGGGCGACCGGAGATGCGGTCCTGGTCTGCGGAACCTACGATACGGCGCGGCGCGCGGCCGCCGGTGGCGCCGACGTCTGGCTCTACAACTTCTCCTGGCCGGTTCTGACCGACATCCTGCCCTTCCTGCGTGCGACGCACGGCGCCGAGATCGCCTTCGTATTCGGCTCCGCCGAGTCCCCGACGCCCGCCGACGCCGCGATCAGCGAGTCCATGCAGGGCTATTGGTCGCGCTTTGCGCGCCGGGGAGATCCCAACGGCGACGGGGCATTGGACTGGCCCCGCTATGAAGAGGCGACCGACCGCCGGATCAACTTCGATGCGGACAATACGATCCTGACCGGTTTCCGTCGCGAGGAATGCGAGATGTGGTGGCGTTTTGCCGACGAGGATTTCGAGTAGGTCTGCGGTTTTGTTCGCGCCGACCCACATTCTCTGTCCGGTCGATCTTTCCGGGCATTCTGCGGCCGTCGCCGATGCGGCGGCCCAACTCGCTCGACAGTACGGGGCACGCTTGACGCTGCTGACCGTCGTCGAGGACGTCTTCCCCTTCCACGAGGTCTATGAGGCCCTCTCCGACGTGGGTCTTCCCGAGGTACGCGAGAAGTTGCGAGATCTGATGGAGAAGGATCTTCTCGGACTCGCACGACGTCTGGCGCAGAGCGGGGTCGAGCCTGGAACGCGGGTCGCGATCGGGAACCCGGTCCGGGAGATCCTGGCGGTGAAGGAGGAGATTGGCGCGGACCTGATCGTCCTGGGCCGCGTCGGGCGGGGCGGATTGGAGGGCGTCCTGTTGGGCTCGGTTTCGGAGAAGGTCCTGCGCAAGGCGCGCTGCCACGTGCTGGTGGTGGGGGCAGACGACCCGGACGGGGACTAGAGGCTTGTCCCGCCCTCCCGCCGTCGCATAAG
>JAPOLW010000131.1 GCA_029976905.1 bacterium
AGGGTTTCGCTTTCCTCCCAGGCCGCATCCTGCGGGACGATGACCGTCGCGACACCCGCCGGCGGCCCCTGGGAGGCCGCGATCGCCTCGGCGACGCCACGCGCACAATCGGCCGCCGTGCGGGTTCGTCGAACGAAGCGGGAGACGGGCGCGGCGAGTGATTCGATGTCCGACGAAAGAGGCGCGTCGGCATCGAGGTGCCAGGTCGCATGGTCGCCGATGAGATTCACGACCGGCGAACCGGCCCGTCGAGCGTTGTGCAAATTCGCGATTCCATTCGCAAACCCGGGGCCCAGATGGAGAAGGGTCAGGGCCGGTCGGCCCGCGATGCGCGCGAACCCGTCGGCCGCTCCGGTCGCGACTCCTTCGAAAAGACAGAGGACCCCTCGCAGATCGGGGACCGAATCGAGGGCCGAAACCCATTCCATTTCGGTCGTTCCCGGGTTGGCAAAGCAGACGTCGACCCCCGCGGCTCGGGCGGTCTTCAGAGCGAGCGTGGCACCATTCATGCGCCGGAGGTTAGCGGATTCAATTTCCCGACGCCCTCCCGGTCGATCCTCTCCAGCATGACAAGCCCGATCAGGCTCGGTAAGAATCGCGTCGCCATGAAGATCGATGCCGCCATGATGCAAGCCGCCCTCGACGAGGTTCCGGGGACCGCGCGGGAGCTCGAGCGCCAGGGGTACGACGGGATCCTCAGCTTCGAGGGGCAGCACGATCCCTTCCTGCCTTTGGCCCTCGCCGCGACGACCACCGAGCGCGCCGAACTCATCACCGGCATCGCCATCGCCTTCGCGCGAAATCCGATGGTCGTTTCCTACATGGCCAACGATCTGCAGATCATCTCGAAGGGCCGCTTCACTCTCGGGCTGGGATCCCAGATCCGACCCCACATCGAAAAGCGATTCAGCGAGACCTGGTCCCGACCCAATGCGCGCATGCGAGAATTCATCCAGGCCGTGCGCGCCATCTGGCGCGCGTGGAACGAAGGGGAGCGCCTGCAGTTTCGGGGGGAGTTCTACACGCACACCCTCATGGCGCCCTTCTTCAACCCGGGCCCCAATCCCTATGGGCTGCCGAAGATCGCGCTGGCCGGCTTCGGTCCGGGCATGATTCGGGTGGCGGGCGAAGTCGCGGACAGTTGGCTGGTCCATCCGCTTCATACGCCCTCCTACGCCCGGGAGGTCGCCCTCCCGGCGCTCGACGAAGGAGCGGAAAAGGGAGGCCGCGATCGCTCCGCCATCGAAGTGTCGGCGCAGGTGATCACGATGGTCGGCGAGACCGACGAGCAGTTGGAGCGCGCCCGGCAGGGAGCCCGCATGCAGATGTCGTTCTACGGCTCGACCCCTGCCTACAAGGTGATGCTCGACCACCACGGCTGGGGTGATCTGCAACCGGAATTGAACCGCATGTCGAAGGAAGGCAAATGGGCCGAGATGGGCGCCCTGATCAGCGACGAGATGGTCGACGCGATCGGGATCTGCGGACGTCCGTCCGAAGTGGGCCACCGACTGCGCGAGCGCAACGAATTCGCACAGCGAACCACGATGATCCTCTACAACGAGGCCGGCCCGGACGCAGTGCAGGACATCGTCCGCGACCTGCACCGGGCATGAATCGCGTTCATGTCGGGCTTCTCCTTGCGCTGGCCTGGCTGGCGGCCTGTCGGGCCGATTCCCCGAGCGTCCCGATCGCCGCGCCAGAGCGCCCCAACATCCTGCTCCTCACCGCCGAGGACCTGAGCCCGCGGATTGGCGCCTTCGGCGACCCCATCGCCATCACCCCCCATCTCGATGCGCTCGCCCGGGAGGGAGTCCGCTATCCCCATACCTTCACGACGTCGGGCGTCTGCGCGCCGAGCCGGGCCGCCCTCATCACCGGCGTCCGGCAGACCGCTCTCGGCGCTCAGCACATGCGGGCCAATGGTCTGCGCTCCTATCGCGCGGTTCCCCCGGCCGAGGTGAAGGCTTTCCCCGAGCTTCTGCGTGCCGCGGGGTACTTTACCTTCACGACCGCCAAACTCGACTACCAGTTCAGTCTCCCCTTCCCGCGAAGCGGACCCATGACGATCTGGGATCGTGAGACCTACGGATATGCCGACTGGAATGGCGTGCCCCGAGGCAAACCGTTCTACGGACAGATCAACTATGGCGTGACGCATGAAAGCGGCATCTTCCCGCTAGGCATACCGACGAGCGTCACCGCGGCTTTGCTTTTGCCGGCACGCCTTTTGGCCACCGCCGGATACGATGACGTGATCGATCCCGCCGCGGTGCCCGTTCCCCCCTACTATCCCGATACGCCGACGGTTCGGCGCGACATCGCTCGCCACTACGAGAACATCCGCATCATGGACACGCAGGTAGGGGAAACACTCGCCGCGCTCGAGCGCGACGGACTCGCCGATTCGACGATCGTGATCTGGACCACGGATCACGGCGACGGCCTGCCCCGGGCCAAGCGTGAGCTCTTCGATTCGGGCCTGCGCGTGCCGATGATCATCCGGTGGCCCGAACGCTTCCGGCCGCCTGGCGTCGAACCCGGAACGATCGACACGCGTCTGGTCAGCTTCGTCGACCTCTCCGCGACGATCCTCTCGCTTGCTGGCGTGCCACGGCCTCCCTGGATGGACGGCCGTGTCTTCGCTGGCCCCGACCCCGATGCGGCGCGGCAATACGTCTTCGCCGCGCGCGACCGCCTCGACGAGTGGCCCGACCGGCAACGTGCGGTCCGCGACCACCGCTGGAAATACATCCGCAACTACGACCCGGGTACACCTGGAGCGCGCCACCTCGTCTTCCGCGACCACCAGGAGATCATGCAGGAACTCTGGCAACTGCTCGACGAGGGACGTCTCGATGCCGTCCAGCGCCGATGGTTCGAGCCGCGGCCGACCGAGGAGCTCTACGACACGCAGGCGGACCCCGACGAACTCGTCAATCTGGCCGACGACCCATCCCATCGCGCGACCCTCGCGCGCCTCCGTGGCGCGCTCGACGCGTGGATCACCGAGCGCCCGGACCTCGGTGCCCTACCCGAGGCGGAGATGATCGAGAAACATTGGCCGGGGGGGCGACAGCCCAGGACACAGAAACCGGCGGTGGACGTCGAACGCATCGACCCCGACCGCGTCCGGGTGACCCTCACCTCGCCCACGCACGGCGCCTCGATCCGCTACCGCGTGTCCGACGGCTCCGGAAACACCGGTGCCTGGCTCCTCTACACCGGCCCCGTCGAGATGCAGTTGGGGCATACGGTGGAAGCTCGCGCCGTGCGCTACGGCTGGTCGGAGAGTGCCGCGACGGTCGTCCCATCCCTTTGAGGAAACCGCGGGGGTCTCCCCGGCCCCATTCAAATTCGACGCCCCCCGGAGACCACCATGTCGTGGAGTGCGGCGTCCAGCGGGACGTAACGCGCTTGCTCGTCGTCACGGAGCAGAAGCGGGTCCTCGATCGTGCGCGGATCGTACCCGGATCGGGCCAGATCGACCTTGCGGTGTTTGAAGGTCCCGGTCGTCTCCATCTCGGAAAGGAGGCGCAAGAAGACCGGCCGTGCATAGCTGGGGAGCTCGCGCACGACGTGGCCGTAGAGATTCTGCGGGTCGAAACCCGGATCGACCACGAGCGCCGCCATCCCCGCCCGCCCTTCCTGGCCGGGCACCTCCACCCCGTAGACGTTCGCTTCGGCGACCCCTTCGGCCCGCGACAATGCTTCAGCCACCTCGCTGGTCGCGACGTTCTCACCCTTCCAACGGAACGTGTCGCCAATGCGATCGACGAAGTAGAAATAGTCCTCCTCGTCGAAACGAAGCAGGTCCCCCGTTCGGAAGTACGCATCTCCATCCGCGAAGACGTTGCGCAGGATCTTCTTCTCGCTCGCTTCCCGATCCGTATAGCCTTCGAAGCGGGTGACCCCGGAGATCCGACCGATGGCCTCGCCGACTTCGCCCGCCGAACAGGCGACACAATGGCCGTCGACGCCGCGAACGTGTTCATCGCTCTCGATGTCGTATCGAACGAGCGCCAGGCCGCTGAGTGCACGAAAGAGCGCTGGGGCTCGGCCCACGGAGCCCACCCGGCCCTCGTAGTTCATGAGTACGACGTTGCCTTCGGTCGCCCCGTAGAACTCGACGATGCGGGGAATGGCGAAGCGCTGCTGGAAGGGCTCCCAGACGTCGGGCCGAAGTCCGTTCCCGATACAGGCACGGATGCGATGCCCGCGGTCTGCGGAATGCTCCGGGGTCGTCAGAAGGTATCGACAGAGTTCCCCGATATACTGGAAGACCGTGACCTCGTAGCGAATGCAATCCGGGAAGAAGGTACGCGCGGAGAACTTCGGCGCGATCACCGCCGACGCCCCCGACAAGAGCGTGCCCCCCAGCGCCATCACCCCGCCAGCCGAATGGTAGAGGGGAAGCGCGATGTAGTGGCGGTCCTCCGGTTGGAGATCGAGGGCGACCACGCCGCCCAGCGACATGGCGATGCCGCGCAGGTGACTGATCCGCGCCGCCTTCGGGAAGCCCGTCGTGCCGCTGGTGTAGATGTAGAGAAAATCATCACCCGAGAGCAGCTCACCTCGCACGTCTGCGCGAAGCCGTTCCTCCGAAAGCAAGGGGAGCGCCGCGTCGAGATCCTCGGCACCCGGCACCGGACCACCCTGCGCAAGCGCCTGCGGCGGCGTCTCGAGTTCGGCCGCTGCGGTGTTCCACAGCGAGGCGAATTCCGCGTGCAAGACGAGGGTGCGCGCCCCCGAAACCCGCACGCAATGGGCGAGCGCGCGCCCTCGCAGATTGTGGTTCAAGAGCGCTGCGACCGCGCCGATCTTCGCAAGGCCGAGCCAGGCTACCGGCATTTCCGGCCGATTGCCCAGCAGCAAGGCGACGACGTCCCCCTTGCCGACACCAGCGTCGAGCGCCCAACGCGCGAACCGATTGGCCGCCGCATCGAGTTCCCGGTAGGTGAGCCTCCGTTCGCCCTGCAGCAGAGCGATGCGGTCCGGAGCTTCATCCACCCGTTTCTCGAAGCGGTCGGCAAAGGTGTCGCGGCCCTCGGGACGCAGACCACCAAGGGACCACAGCGTGCGTCCGACGACCCCCGCGAAACGGGCTTCGCGCGCGATCTTTTCCCACAGCGACGAGCAGATCTCTGGAAGCGTCATCCCTGCCGAGACTGCACCGAAGAACCCCGGACACGCAAGAACTTCGTCCGGGTGCTGGCAATGGACGGACTCATTGACGTAGGAACATCGTCGAGTCCTCATGCCCCGACCCTGCGTATTGGCCATCGACCTTGGAACCAGCGGGCCCAAGGTCGCCCTCGTCGGCGCCGACGGGTTCGTCGCGGCGCACGCCTTCCGTCCGGTGCGCACCCGGCGCATCCCGCCCGATGGCGCCGAGCAGGATCCCGAGGAGATCTGGGAAGCGATCCTGGATGCGGCCGCACAGGTCGTGCACGAGGCGGGACATCCACCGGACGAGATCGTCGGCATCCTCTGTGCCAGCCACTATTTCTCCCTCGTGCCGGTGGATGCCGACGCCAATCCGACGGCCAATCTCCTGGTCTGGATGGATCGACGCGGAGCGGCCTACGGCGACGAGATCGTCCGCGACGACGTGGACGCTCTGGTCAAGTGGCTCGAGGTGCACGGCGCCCTCCCCTTCGGGAACGACTCGTTGTCCCACATGCTCTACGTGAAAAACGATCTGCCCGGCGTCTACGCGCGCACGCACTGCTTCGTCGAGCCCGTCGACTTCGTGAACGCGCGACTCACCGGACGGCTCGCCGCAAATACCTGCACCGCCTTCGCCCTTCTCCTCACGGACAACCGTGACCTCGAACGGCTCGAGTACGATCCCGATCTCGTCGCCTATGCCGGAATCGATCCAGCCAAACTACCTCCGCTGGTACCAGCCGACTCGGTGCTCGGACCGATCAAGCCCGAGGTCGCCCGCCGCCTCGGACTTGCCCCGGACACCCCGGTCTTCTCCGGCATCAACGACACGCAGGCGGTCACCATGGGTACGGGCACCCATCTGCGCGGCTGCGGCGGCCTCAATGTCGGCACGACGATGCAGGTGCTTTCTCGTGCGGAAGAGAAAAAGACCGACGCCGAGTACCAGATCGTCAGCATGCCCAGCCCGGTCGCAGGCGAATACCTGGCGATGGCCGAAGTCGGACTCGGCGGGCGCGTGGTCGAACACTTTCTGCGCAACATCGTCTTCGCGAGAGATCCCCTCGGCGACCACACCGTCGACGATCCCTGGGAACGGATCGATACGACCGTGCACGACGTGCCCGTGGGCAGTCACGGCCTGCTCTTTCTGCCCTGGCTGACCGGCGCGCAGGCACCGCGGCAGAGCATGACCATGCGCGGGGCCTTCTTGAACGTCACCCTGGAGACGACGCGGGCCGACATGCTGCGCGCGGTACTCGAGGGTGTCGCCCTGCACCTGCGATGGATGCTTCCGGGTGCGGAGGCGTTCTCCGGCCAGAGCTTCGAGACTCTGTACTTCTCGGGAGGCGGCGCCACCTCCGACCAGTGGGCACAGATCATGGCCGACGTCACCGGGCGTCCGATCCTGCAACTCGAGGCCGCCCGCCACGCCAACACCCGCGGCGCCGCCTTCCTGGTCTTTCGCCGCCTCGGCCTGGTCGCGGACGACGATGTCGACGCCTTCCGTCCAATCCGCCGACGCTACGAACCACGTGGTGACGCGCGCGCCGCATACGACCGACTCTTCGAGATCTTCGTGCGCGCCTACGAGCAGACCGAACCGGTCTACGACGCCCTGAACGGCCCCTCCTAGGTGGACGACAGCGCACCGGGGCAGCGTTTCCTTGACGATCGATCCATATTTCTATATTTATGGAAATGTGAAAACCAACGCCGCGGTCGCCACCCTCTCCGCCCTGGCCCAGGAGGCCCGGCTCCAGATCTTTCGGGCGCTCGTTCGGGTCGGGCCCGAAGGGCTCCCCGCGGGGGAGATCGCGAGGCGTCTGGAGATTCCGGCGGCGACCCTTTCCTTTCACCTCAAGGAACTCAAGAACGCGGGCATCGTCACCTGCCGCCGGGAGGGGCGCTCGCTGATCTACGGACCCGATTTCGAGGCCATGAAGGAGTTGATCGGTTTCCTGACCGAGAACTGCTGCGAAGAGGCAACGGCTTGCGCAAAAGGCGACCGATCGGGGCGGCGGCTCGGTGATGCCGTGCGGGCGGGAGTGCGCGGGTGAACATCCGACGAACTCCCCTGCGCGGACCCGCGGTCTGGACGGCCGACGACATCGCCGCGCGCGACGACTGGCGCTACGAACTCCGACCGGACGAGATCGACGACCTCGAGCGCGCTCTCGCGCACGCGCGCCGGACCGGAAAGCCCACCACGGCCCTCACCCGCGAGGACTTCCCCCTGCCCGTCCTCGGGACCGCCATCGCCCGCTGGATGCAGGCCATCGAAGGAGGTCCCGGGTTCCAGAACGTGCAGGGCCTCCCCGTCGAGCGCTACGATCTCGACGATCTGGGTCTCCTCCACTTCGGAATCGGCGCCCATCTGGGGACGGCGGTCTCCCAGAACGCAGCCGGCGACCTGCTGAGCCACGTTCGCGACATCGGTGCCAACCCTGCCCATCGTGGCGTTCGCCTCTACAAGACGAACGTAGAGTTGGGCTTCCATAGCGACGGCTCCGACATCGCCGCTCTCCTTTGCGTCCGGCCGGCCCTCTTCGGCGGCAGCAATCGGTTGGCGAGTTGCGGCGCGATCTACAACGAGTTCCTCCGCCGGCGCCCCGACCTCGCCGAGGTTCTCTACCGACCCTTCTCCTGGGACCGCAACGACGAACAGGCCGCGGGAGACCCTCCCTTCTTCGATCTGCCGATCTGCGCCAACCACGGCGACCACTTCAGGATGTTCTACATCGGCTGGTACATCCGGAATGCGCAACGGCACCCCGGGGCACCGCGACTCACCGCCGAACAAGTCCAGGCCCTCGACCTGATCGACGAGATCGCCGCGGATCCGGCCTTCCATTTCGAGTTCCGGCTGGAGCCGGGGGAGATCAACTACCTCAAGAATAGCGCGGCGCTGCACATGCGGACCGCTTTCGGAGACGCGGAGGATCCGGCACGCAAGCGTCATCTCCTGCGACTCTGGCTCACCGCCCACGGCTCCTGGGCCGACGGAGACGCCTTCGTGCAACAGGGCATTCCGATCAAGGAAGGCGTCTCCTCCGACGCCGAGAACCTCGCCGCCGACACCCGGCGCTGAGAATCCGCGACGAAGAAAGGGACCGACCATGCGCGTACAACTCGCCCTCAACGTGGAAAACCTCGACGAGGCCGTCGACTACTACTCGAAGCTCTTCGGCGTGGCCCCGCACAAGCGCAAGCCGGGCTACGCCAATTTCGCAATCGATGCGCCACCGCTCAAACTCGTGCTCTTCGAAGCGCCGGGTGCCGCCGAACGCCTGAATCACCTCGGCGTCGAAACCTTTGCACAAGAAGATGTCGATGCGGCCATCGAACGATTCGACGCGGCCGGCATCAAGGGCGAGCAAGAAGAGGCCTCGACCTGCTGCTTCGCGACGCAGAACAAGGTCTGGTCGCGCGATCCCCAGGGCATGCGCTGGGAGTGGTATCGCGTCCTCGAGGACGCTGCGGAATTCGGCGCGGCTCCGATCGTGGATACTCGCGTGGACCCGGGGGAATCGGCCGACGCTCCCTCGTGTTGTGCGCCCGACCCCGAATCGACCCATCGCTGATGGGGCCGGGCCCCGGGACGTCGCCAGACGCCCGGTGCTCGCTCCTGCGACCGGGAAGAGACGCCCGGTGCCGGCTCCTGCGACCGGGAAGAGACGCCCGGTGCCGGCTCCTGCGACCGGGAAGAGACGCCCGGTGCTCGCTCCTGCGACCGGGAAGAGACGCGCGGTGCTCGCTCCGGCGAC
>JAPOLW010000132.1 GCA_029976905.1 bacterium
GTGCACAACAGCCGCGTGGTCGCGCAGCCGGGCTGGGTCGACGGGACGCTGTCGCAGCACGAGAGCGCGCGCTTTCGTGAGCCCATGGCGTATTCGATACGCGCCTCGGTGTCCTCCGCGGAGCGGCCGGCGTGCCCTGGGTGCAACGTGCTCCTGGTCACCTTCGACTCGCTGCGCGCCGATCGTCTCGGGGCGTACGGATACGGCAAGCCAACGAGTCCCGCTCTGGACGAATTCGCGCAGCGTTCGACCGTGTACCTGCGCAACGTCAGCCAATCGGGCAGCACGATTGCGTCGATTCCGTCCCTGCTCACCGGCCGCTATCCGCACAGCGACCGACTGCTGGACGACGGTCACCTGCGCCCGTCGGAGCAAACCCGCGCCGAGATCCTGTCGGAGCGTGGCTATCAGACGATGGCCGTGATCGGTCACAAATTCGCCGGTTGCCAATGGGGATTCTGCGCGGGTTTCGACCGGACCGACATGGACTACAGCGCACCCGAGAGCGGTGCCGGTACGCTTGCGAGGGCGGTGAAGATGCTGCGATCGCACGAGGGCGACGAGCCATTCTTCCTCTGGGTGCACTTTCGCGTCCCCCACTCGCCGTATGATCCACCCCCGGAGTTCTTTCGACTCTTCTACGACGGCCCAAAGGGCGCGCCCCAGTTCTATGGCGGCAAACTCGAAAAGCTCCCCTATCCGGCCCAGATCGCGAGCCTGAGAAGCACCTACGCCAAACGTGGCGAGCCCGTGACCCGCTACCAGGCTCTAGGGGGCCAGCTGGACCTCACGCCCTCGGTCGTCGAGCAGTTCGGGGCACTGTACGACGGAAACGTCCGCATGGCCGACGAAGCCTTCGCAGGCCTGCTGGCGGCGCTTACCGCAGACCAGTCGCGCGAGACCCTGATCATCGTGGCGGCCGACCACGGCGAGAGCCTCGGGGAGAACCAGAGGATCGGTCACAACGCTTTGTTCGAGTCGGTGATCCACACGCCGCTGATCGTCCACGTGCCGGGCCTCGACGGACGACAGGTCGACGCCCCGACCATGAACGTCGACCTGTTGCCGACCGCATTGTCCGCCCTGGGCGCCAAGGCGCCGGACGGAATCCGCGGGACGGACCTGCTCGCCGGCCCGCCGCCAGCGGATCGCCCTGTCTTCGCCGAGTATTCGAGAGGCCAGGTGCTGCGGCGTGGGAAGTGGAAGCTGCATCGCAACAAACATCGGACTCAGCTCGTCGACCTCGCAGCCGACCCCAGTGAGCAATTGGACACGTCGGCCCTGAACCCGAAAGTGGTCGCCGAATTGACGAGTCTTCTCGACGGCGTGCGTGCCGCCGCCGCGAGCGATTCGACCCCCGAAGACACGGCAGTCCTCGAGAAGCTACGCGCCCTTGGCTACATTCGCGATGGACGACCGGCCGACGAGGAGATGGGCCTGAGACCGTCCGACCCCTAGGGAGGACCCCGCGCCCGACCGATGCCCACCGGCTGAGGGTCGTCGCCTTCGTGCGCCAAACCGGAAGCGTGACTTCCGCGGGGCGCCTCAAAGAAGATTCTTGCGGCGGAGGAGCCAGATCTGGCCCGCAGCCAGGACGACGAGGAGCAGGACGACGGCAACGAACCCCAGCGGTTCCTCCGCGCCTGGAATCCCGCCGACGTTGACGCCCAGAAGGCCGGTGACGAGCCCCAGCGGCAGAAAGACCGCGGTCACGATCGAAAGGAGATAGACCGTGCGGCTGGTCTCCTCGGCCAGAAAATGTCCGACTTCCTCGTGCAGAACGGCGGCCCGCTCGCGTGCCGCGTCGAGTGCTTCGACGAAACGTTGGACGCCATTGCCCACCTCATGGAGGGCCATGCGGTCGTCCGCGTGCAGCAGGTCGGTCGGCTCGACACAAAGTCGCGCCAGGGCTTCGCGTTGCGGAGACAAGTAGCGCCGGAGACCGATCGCCTGGCGTCGTGCATGAGAGAGTCGGGTCCGTATCTCGCCAGTGCGGCCCTCGAGGCTCTGCTCCTCGAGTTCGTCGATCACGTCCTCGAGCGCCGTCACCACCGGAATCGTGCGCTCGGTCATTTTATCGGCGAGTTGGACCAGCAGTTCCCCCGGTCGCCGGGGGCCGCTTCCGGCGGCCAGCTGCACCCGCAAGTCCTCGGTCGCTTTGAGACGGCGGCGTCGTGCCGACACGATCCGGGTCGGTTCGATCCACACGCGTATCGACACCATGTCCCATGGGTCGGCGCCCGGGTTGGTGTTGATGCCGCGGAGCAGGACCAGCAGCCCCTCGGGTGTCGGCAGGACCCGCGGTCGCACGTCCTCGGCGAGCAATGCTTCGACGGCCCATGGAGGAATGTTGCTTTCGCGCTGAAGCCAGTCCTCACAGCGAGGATCCTGCAGGTCGAGATGGATCCATAGAATTCTGCGGTCGACGCTCTCGGCCACCCCCGTCCAGTCGACCTCCTGGCCCCCCCCCTGGCCGTCGAGACGGAAGGCGCGGATACCGCCGGTCTCTTCTCTCAGGCTCATCGAGCACCCATCCTATCCGGGAGGCGTGTCGTCAAGGGGGCCGGCCGCGCCGGCGCGCACGACCCACGCACGAACGGAGGCCATCGACCGGTGGGCCCGTTGCTCGGAGGGAGAAACCCAAGCCCTGGTTCGAGTCGAGGCATGCGGGCGCCTTGCAAAATCAAGCGAAAGCGTGCCTCCGGATCGCCTTGCGGAACCTTCGCCGCGCAGTGGCCGCCGTTCCCCCGCGCGGGCCTCGGCGGCTCGGCGAGCAGCGGCACCCTTGGTGGCTCGGCGAGCAGCGGCACCCTTGGTGGCTCGGCGAGCAGCGGCACCCTTGGTGGCGACTCGCGGCTGGGCCCAAAACGCGCTTTGAACCCGTCGCCTTCCGGCCGATCGGGGATCGGCCCGGCTCGTCGGTTCGATCTTGCGATCAGCACCCAACGCCTGGGCGCTCCTTTTTGACTGTCCCCTGCGCGGCGCGGTTCGGGTATGGTGGTGCGAATGAAGCAACTCGCCCAGACCTACCCGCAGTTGGCCGTCCAACTCGCCGGGTGTGGCTGGCCGTCGTCGGACTTCGCGCTCGTGCGGCGGGCTCACGACGAGGCCGCCGCCTTGTTCGTCGGCGCCGAACGGGGTTCGGCCAAGCCGTTCATCGATCACCTCGTCGGGACGGCGTCCGGCGTGATCCTCGGTGGAGGGACTGCCGAGACCGTCGCTGCGGCGCTGCTCCACGCAGCGTACGACCAGGGCGACTTCGGTGGCCGAGGTTGGAGCGAAGGCGCGGCCCGCCGTCGCCTGGTCGACGTCGTCGGGCCCGTGGTCGAGGACCTCGTTCATCGCTATTCGCGTCTGGCCTGGTCGGCCGACCTCATCGAGTCGATCGCGAGAACGGTGGGCTCGGCGGTAGGTGCCGAGCGTCAGGTGTTGCTGATCCGGGTCGCCAACGAAGTGGACGACGCCGTGGACGGCGGGTTGGTGCTCTCCCGGAAGGCAGAAGTCGACATTTTCGGATCGGCGCCCCGTCGGGCAGTGGTCCGGATCGCAGAGGCCGTCGCCGCCGATGACCTGGTCGCGATGGCGCGCGCCGAGCTGCTCGGCGACCAACGCTCCTTCCCGGAGGAGCTCATCCCGGGAGGGGGCGAATCCCATTGGCGTTTGCCGAGGTCGGCGCGCCCGGGGCCGGGGTTCGTCCTCGGCAGGTTCGTCACACAATGCGTTCGTCGCGTGCGTAGGCGCCACACCCGGCTCATGAGCCAGATTCGGCTTCGTCAGACGACCTGATCGCCGTCGTCGATGGGTTCGAGATCGTGCAGATGGCGTTTCGGTACGGTTCCCGGTCCTTCGTTCTTCTCCCTCACCAAAGACAACGCCGGGCTGCACGAGAAGCCGACCGTCGGGCAGCGACAAAGCTCGAAGCAGGCTTTCGACCCTGAGCTCGCATGGGCGGGCCTGAGCCTGGCCTGTGGTCGAGCGGCCGAAGCAGGATTCTTCAGGCTCCGCCGTTCGACGAGAGATAGACGGGCGCAGTGAGGCAGTGCAGAGAACCACCGCTTTCCAGGGTAGGCGATTCGATGAAGTGGGGCTCGAAGCCGAGCGCTTCGAGCAACTCACGCGTCTCGAGAAGATCCTCCTCCGGCGTCAACTCGAAGCGCGGAATCAGCAGGGCCGTTCCGAGCTGGATCCAGTTCACCAGACTGGCATAGCGCGAGGCTTGGCTGCGGATCGGAATCCGCAGCACACGCAATCCAGGTACGGCGTCGCGAAGCTGCCTCTCGAGGTCTTCGGCAAGGGTGCGGTCCTGGGCGAGAGAGCGGTTCCAGGCGACCGCGGCCAGCGTCTCCGACAGAAACCGAACGTGCACGTCGGCGTGATGGGTCAACTCATGAGGGAAGGGCGTAAAGACGATCCACCGGCGGATCCCCAGCTGCCGGGCACCCTCTTCCAGCGGGCTCGCGGACGCTTGCGCATTCTCCGCGAGCACCTGGCGCGTCGAGAGAGCCAGGCCCCCCGGACCGGCAATGAGGTTGCCGCGCGCAAGGTGAACGAGGGTGGGCTCGACCGGGTGAACACTGATGGATTCGAACAAAGCCGCGTCTGCACGACGTTCGTCTCCGAGCCATCGAGGCAGATGCCAGGTGATCCTTCCCTCTGCGCGCCGCACGGCGACGGGCGCGCGGTCGTGGATCCAGGCCGTATCGGAGGCCGCGCTCAGGTGGGAGAAGCGTGTCGGATCCGGCTGCGCGGCGATGAACTTCCGCGTGGCTTCGGGCTCGGGACTCAGAAGAATCACTCCGACGTGCGCCGAGGCCGCAGCTGCGATTTCTTCGAGGAGGTCGATCGGCGCGATGCCGTAATGGGGCACCAACAGCGCGTCGGGCATTTCGTACTCGGGAACGAGTACGCCCGCTTCCCGGCCCGGCGCGTTCGACAGCATCGCAGACGTCTTTGCGGGTTGGGGGCCAATTTCGACGTCGTCGGTCTCCAGGCCGAATCCCGCTCCGTCGAAGGATCGGGCAAGCAAGCCGAGCGCATCTGTCCGGTCGGCGGGCTCGGGGTTGCGGTCGAGCCAATCCCGGAGCACGGCCAGGGGAACGAGCCGGGCATCCCCGTCGACCGACGGGGACATCCGCATCGCCGGGCCGAGCGTGGAGACCGGCAGCTGGATCCGCCGCACGCCGTTCAGGTCCGGGAGGTCGCAGGCCTCGGGTGGGGAAGTCACCAGATACTCTCGACACACCAGCGGTCGTTCTTCGTAGATCGAGCAGGCACCATCCTCGAGGAAGGGGCAAGCGATACCGAGATGGTGGAACTGCCCTGACCAGGCGTAGCGCGCCTCGTTCCCAGCGGTGTAGGACATCATTGGCTCGAACAGGCCGACCTCGGCGAGCACGATGCGATTGTGCGCAAAGCGTGTCTCGACCCGCGCGCGATGTGCTTCCGGCAGGTTCTCCAGGACCTCGGCCAGGCGATAGGCTTCCGCTTCCGTCGTTTCGACGTACTGCCGTTTGCAACAAGCGCTACATCCCTTTTGGCAGGAGAGGGTCGCTCCCGCAGCGGCCTCCCGCTCGATGGCGACCTTGCAGACGGCCCCCGACAACTCGCGGTACACCGGCAGCAGATCGGCAGGACGCACCTGCCCCGCAGGGAGGGAGACGTCGGCCTTGATGCGGTACCCCTCGGCGGTGAGGACGAGGCGGAGGCTTGCCCCCGAAGTGCTCTCCGAACCCCGAGGCATCTAGGTGATCAGCGAATGGCTTTGGGCGGCGGTTCGAATCTTTGCGGTTCCAACGAAATCCGATCGATCTTGCCGGTCGGAATCGCGGTCCGGCCGCCTTCGTTGGAGTAGAGGAACAAGGTGCTCTCCAGGCGCGCGGTCTCGCATGGCTGAAGATCCCCTTCGCCCCCGGGGTCGACTATCATCTCCACGGAAACGACCGCCGGTTTCGTGATCCCCACCTCCGCAAAGTCGAACACGAAGACTGCGGAATCCCGCCTCTCCATCGAGAGGCTGGCTTCGGCATAGGTGGCGGATTTGTCGGCGCCCAAGACGTGGACGGCGCTCGGCTCGGAGGCCTTCCCCGTGTCCGTTCCGTCTTCCGGAGCGCAAACGGAGTCCGCGGTACATGCGGTCCGTGGGTCGCGGGCCGCCGACAACTCCCCCCCGAACAGCCTCACCGTGGTGGTCTGACTCTCGCACCCCGGGTACGCGCTGGCCTTCGAGGAGCCCTCGACCCCCCCGGTGGGATACAGACCAGACTTCTCCGCGCCCAGTCGCACCGTCACCTCGAGATGTTGATCCGTCTCCGCCTCGACGACGACGGGCAAGGAGATTTGCCTTCTTCTC
Organism: bacterium; assembly: GCA_029976905.1. Taxonomy (GTDB): domain Bacteria; phylum Desulfobacterota; class Binatia; order UBA12015; family UBA12015; genus VGTG01. The sequence goes on from JAPOLW010000132.1 coordinate 6,350, forward strand.
ACGTAACGTCGGGCCCTCTGACTGCGAAGGCCTGGACCGGCCCCCGCGGCGGCCTGCGAGGCCAGGGCTCCGGTTGCCATCGAGGTGAGAGCCCCCATGGCGAGAGCGAGGCTTTTCTTCCACTGCATGCCGATTTCCCCTTGTTCATCGCGTCGCGTATCATGACCCTACCCGACCGGCAAGCTCGAATCTGCCCGTGGCGCGGGCGAGAAAGAGGGAACGGGCCGTGGAAACCGAAAGCCGCAGGGCGGCCACCGGCCAAAGGCCCACCGCCCTGCCTCTGGACGAGAGGAGTGCCGGTTGCCCGGGTCCACTGCCCAGTGAAGTACCTCCAAGGTCCCGACCGCGCGCCTCGACGCCTGCTGAGTTGATTGTGGAGGGGTACCCGGCGAGAACTACCGATTCATGGGGACTCACTTTCTCAACGAAGAACTCAATGCGCCGAACGTCCTCGAGGTTTCCTTCGCTCCCTCGGTCCTGGAGCCCTTGACGCCCGAGCTTCGCCGGGAAGACTTTTTCCGCATTTCTCCCCCGTGGAAGAGCGATATCGAATGGAGATCCGCGAACTCCTTCCGGAGCTACGGCGTGTTCCTCGATTGCTTCGAACGTCTCGGCTTGAGCAGAATCCTCTCACCGTTCGTCGAGTACGAGCGACGCATCGTTCTCTATGGCGGGTTTTTCGTCACCCGGTCGAAATGTGATGGCCATGACTTCCATGTCGATTGGGTCGAGGAGACCGAGAACAATGCGTTTACCTTTCTTGCGCCATTGATCCATCCCCACGGTGCTCCCGGATTGGTCTATCGGGACGTCCGGGGCGAGATCAGGAGTTACGACTACACTCCGGGTCGGGGAATCCTCCTTGGGTCTCGATTCCGGCATTCGACCGATCAGGGCACCTCGGACACCCCATCGGTACTTCTCTCGTTGACGTTCGGGACCGACAAAATGCAGCATTGGGATGGAATATCGAAAACCGCCTTGCGTCAGGGGAATTTGATTCGGCTCCCCAATGGCCTGTTCTACAACAAGTCGTTCGACTAGCGCATCTCGTTTGCTCCCGGCTTTGCTTCGTTGGCGCTTCACGCAAAGAAGGGGCTTACCGACGGAAAGTCGCGGGCAGGCCTTCGGTGCAATCGGGACATTGCGGTGCAGGCCTTCGGTGCAGTTGGGACATTGCGATGCAGGCCTTCGGTGCAGTTGGGACGTCGATGGAGAGACGCCCGCGGCGCGTTCCGCCTGCCCGCTCGGGTTCGGCTGAAACGGGACCCATTCGGGCATCGCGAGGAAACGCAGCGCGGCTCGAGACACTCTGCCCGTTGGGGGGGGTGTTCTCCAGAGAGAAGGGAATTCGAAGCACCTTTACACCACGCCCAGCACCCCCCGGAAGTCGACACGTCTGCGGATCCGTTTCCGCTCGAACGCGGGTGGACTCGAGGTCTGGCCTGTGTGAGTGCTTCGATCTCAGCGGTCGACTTCGAGAATGCCCACACGGAGGAATTCCCCTTGAAACAAGGCCTACCTCGCGCCGGCGACGTGGAAGTCTTCATCACCACAGATGAGCGATGCGGCGGCACCGCTCTGACCCAGATTGCTCGGCTCTTGCTCCAGGGGCGTTGCGTCGACGATCCGTTCAGCAACGACTGGCTCGACCGTGATGACCCAGACCTGCCCTGTCTGCCTGCCCCGCAAGGTGATCCCGCCGAATGCCTGGAACGCATCTATCGGCGCTGGCGTTGCATCAAGAATGCTTCGACACACTGGCCGGCGACCGCCTATCGCCCGCTGCTCGCTGCCGTGGCCGAGCGCGGTTGCCGTATCGTCTTTCTCCGGCGCGAGAATGCACTCCAGCGAGCCATCTCCCTGGCCCTGGCGAAGAAGACCACCATCTTCGGCAGCTACGACTGGACCCAGACGCCCAGGGTGCAGGACTACGCCGAGCGGCGGGTGGAATTGGATGTCGAATCGATCGCACAGTCCGTGCGCGAATATCAGGAGCGTACCGCGGATGTTCGCGCGCTACTGCAGGCGTGGGCACCCGGACATCTGGAAGTCCGTTACGAGGATCTCTTCTCACTCAGAAACCCCATGGAGGCCAAGTTCGCACAGCTCGCGCAGCTCTGTGATCATTGGTCGGTCGATCTCGGGATTCTAGAGCGCCAGCGTGACGATCTGGAACTCATCCTCTCGCCCTCCCAGAAAATGAACACGCCCGAACTCTACAGACGTATGGTGATCAATATCGACGCCATTGCGAACGCCTTCGACCCCGGGCGGCACGGCGACCTATGGGCAAATTATTGAAGAACGGC
>JAPOLW010000133.1 GCA_029976905.1 bacterium
AAACGAACGCGATTGATTTCGACTCCGCCGTCTCCGCGACGACGTCTTTGTCGTTTGAAAAAGACATCGCGTCGTATGTCGACGGCGCGACGCTGGATGTCGTACACGGCTTTCTGTTCGAAGGCGACGAGAACGTCTTCTTTCAGTCGCGACCACATCGGCATCGACTCGCTGCGGGCACCGCGCCTCAGGCGCTATTCGCCGAGGCCTCCGAAACCGCCGGAGTGCGCTTGGTGTCCTTGTAGAGTTTGTAGTCGATCGCATCGACCAAAGCCTGCCAGCTGGCCTCGATGACGTTGGGCGACACGCCGACCGTCGTCCAGTGATGGTGGGCATCATGTGATTCGACCAGCACGCGAACCTTCCCCTCGGTGCCGTGCTTGTCGTCGAGGACGCGGACCTTGTAGTCGACCAGGCGCATCTCCTCGATCGAGGGGTAGAACTCGACCAGGGCTTTGCGAAGCGCCGTGTCGATCGCGTTGACCGGCCCAGTGCCCATGGCGGCGGTGTGCTCGAGCACTCCACCCGGACCACGCACCTGGATCGTCGCTTCGGCGATCGGGTCCTCGTTCTCGTGCCGCTTTTCGTTGATCACCCGGAAGCCGACCAACTCGAAATACCGAAGCTTTTCCCCCTTGATGGCCTTTTGCAGGAGCAACTCGAAAGAGGCCTCGGCGACCTCGAATTGAAAACCTGCATGCTCGAGTTCTTTGAGTTCCTGGAGCAACTCCCCCACCTTGGGCTCGAGTTCCGCCGGGTCGATGCCGAGCTCCCGGGCCTTGTAGAGCAGGTTCGAGCGCCCCGCCTGGTCCGAGACCAGCACCCGCTGGTAGTTCCCGACCACTTCGGGCGCGATGTGCTCGTAGGTCTCGGAATGCCGACGCACCGCCGACGCGTGCAGGCCTGCCTTGTGCGCGAAGGCACTCTGGCCCACGTACGCCTGCTGTTTGTTGGGCTCGCGATTGGCGAGCTCGTCGACGAAGTGGGCCAGGTCGGTCAGACCGTGCAATTGCTGCTCGCTCACGCATTCGTAGCCAAGTTTGAGCTGTAGATTGGGAACGATCGAGACCAGATTCGCATTCCCGCAGCGCTCGCCGACACCATTCACGGTTCCCTGCACCTGGACGCAACCTGCCTGCACCGCAGCGATCGAGTTCGCCACGGCCATCTCGCCGTCGTTGTGGCAGTGGATCCCGAGAGGCGTCTCCACCGCCCCCTCCGCCGCTGCGACCGCCGCCGTGATGTCGCCGGGCAGACTGCCACCCCGGGTGTCGCACAGACAAAGGAGCGTCGCGCCCCCCTCGGCCGCCGCCCGGAGGCACTCGAGCGTGAACTCCGGGTTGGCCTTCCAGCCGTCGAAGAAATGCTCGGCGTCGAAGATGACTTCGTCGAGATTCGCGCGCAGAAAGCGCATGGTGTCGCGAATGATGTCGAGATTCTCCTCTCGACTGACCCGCAGCGCCTCGCGCACGTGCAGGTCCCAAGCCTTGCCCACCACGCACGCCGCCGGCGTGCCCGCACGCAGGATCATCGCAAGGTTCTCGTCCGCATCGGCAGCCACACCTGCGCGACGCGTCGAGCCGAACGCGACGATGCGAGCCTGGCGCAGGCCCAGGGCCATGGCCGGCGCAAAGAAAGCCTCGTCGCGCGGGTTCGAACCGGGCCAGCCTCCTTCGATGTAGGAGACGCCGAAGGCATCGAGCCGTTCGGCGACGGCGAGCTTCGATTCGACGGTAAGGTCGACTTCCTCGCCCTGGCATCCGTCGCGCAGCGTCGTGTCGTAGATCTGGATGCGAGTCGTCATGAATCGACCTTCCCGGTGCCGACGAGCCGGTCATGCAGGACCCGCACTGCGAGCTCTGCGTACTTGGCGTCGATCACGACCGAAACCTTGATCTCCGAGGTCGAGATCATGTGGATGTTGATCCCCTCGCCACCGAGAATCTCGAAGATTTTCGCGGCCACTCCCGCGTGGCTTCGCATCCCAAGCCCGACGACGGAAATCTTGGCGATGTCGCCTTCGGTGCGGGCCTCGCCCGCCCCGATTTTGGCGGCCACGCCACGGACGATTTCGACCGCCTTGTCGGCCTCGTTCCGCGGCACGGTGAACGTCATGTCGGTACTGCCGTCGGCACCGACGTTCTGGATGATCATGTCGACGACGATGCCCTGCTCGGCGATCGGGGAGAAGATGTGAGCGGCGAGCCCCGGGCGATCGGGGACCCGTGTCAAGGTGATCTTCGCCTGGTCGCGATCGAAGGCCACGCCCGAGACCAGCCCGTCTTCCATGTTCGACTCCTCCGGGACCACCCAGGTTCCCGTTTCTTCCTTGAAGCTCGATCTCACGTGCACGCGCACGTCGTAGCGCTTGGCCAACTCCACCGAGCGGATCTGCAACACCTTGGCACCCAGACTCGAGAGTTCGAGCATCTCGTCGAAGGAGATGCGTTCGAGCTTGCGGGCATCGGGGACGATGCGCGGATCCATCGTGTAGACTCCATCGACATCGGTATAGATCTCGCAGGCGTCGGCACCGGTCGCCGCCGCAATCGCAACGGTCGTGTCGGATCCGCCCCGGCCGAGCGTCGTGATGTCCTGCGTGTCCTCGTTGATGCCCTGGAACCCAGCCACGATCGCGGCGCCACCTCCAGCGAGGAACGCAGCGAGGCGGTCGGCATCGATCGAGCGGATGCGGGCGCGGCCGTGCGCATCATCGGTATGAATGCGGATCTGGTGACCGAGGAACGATCGTGCCCGCGTCCCGCGGGTCTCGAGCGCGATCGAGAGCAAGGCGGCGCTCACCTGCTCGCCGCTGGAGACGACGACATCGCTCTCGCGGGCGACCGGGTCTTTGCAGAACGCGCCCGCGAGTTCGAGGAGACGGTTGGTTTCACCTGCCATCGCCGAGACGACCGCGATCACGCGATTGCCGGCCTGTACCGTCGACTCGATTCGACGGGCCACCTCCTGGATCCGCTCGACCGAGCCGACGGACGTGCCGCCGTACTTCTGTACGACCAGCGGCCTCATGCGGCCCCCCTGAGTCGGGCCAGGACGTCGGCGGCTCGCTGCCCGTGGGCCGCGAGCGCGAGCTCGCGGTCCTCTTCCCCCGGCCCGGGCCGGATCTCGACGACGAGCGCATCGAGTCGGCTGCGATCCGGCATCTGCTCGAACCATTCGACGACCGCTACCCCGTCGCCGTCCACGAGTTCGGCGAGCCACTCCGGGTCCGGCGGCGAATCGCCATGACGGTAGAGATCGATATGGGCAACCGGGACGCGTCCTTCGTATTCGGCGGCCGTCAAAAAGGTCGGACTGTGCACCTCGCGTTCATCGACTCCACAGCCGCGAGCGATCCCCCGTACGAGGGCCGTCTTGCCGGCACCCAGCGGACCGACCAGGCCGACGATGGCCCCCGGCCCGAGGAGGCTGGCGAGCCGCTCGCCGAATTGCTCGGTCTCGTCGACGCATCTGGTTTGCACGTTCACGACGAGGAAAGCGTAGCAACCTCGGTCGAAGCCTGCACCGACGAACCACCCATGGGGCATCGCCGACGACGTTCGTGGAAACGCCGCAATGGCCCCGGGAGGCGACCGGAAGGACGCCCACCGCCGACCGCGGCCCGTCGCCTCAGGCCGAGGTCCGCAGTTCCTCGCGCGCCAGGGGAATTTCGTCGGCGAGTTCCGACGCCAGCAGCCCCGCCTCGCCGAAGCGGCGGGCCAGCCGGTCTCCCGCCAGGCCGTGGAGATGGACGCCCAACCGGGCGGCATCGAAGGCATCGGCGCCCTGGGCCAAGAGGCTTCCGACCACTCCCGAAAGCACGTCGCCGGTCCCCGCCGTACCCAGGATCGGACCGCCGGTGGCGTTCACCGCCATGCGTCCGTCCGGGCCCGCGATCAAGGTGCCGCTTCCCTTGAGCGCCACCACCGTGCCGGTGCGCTCGGCGAACCTCCGGGCGGTCGTCCATCGATCGGCCTGGACGGCTGCCGCGTTGGTGGCGCACAAGCGGCCCATCTCGCCCGGGTGCGGCGTGACGACGACCGGCGCATGCGCGTGACGCAGAACTCCGGGGCGCTCCGCAAGTGCGTTGAGAGCGTCGGCATCGATCAAGAGCGGCATGGTGGCATGGCGCACCAGCCAGCGAACGAGGCGGACCGCCGTCGGTCCCGTGCCAAGGCCCGGACCGATGACGATGGCCTTCTTTCCCGCCATGCGCTCGCTCCAGGCGTCGGGAGAGAACCCCTCGAAGACGGTCGTCATGACTTCGGGCAGCGCACCCGCGACCAGAGCCTGCACCTCCGGGGGGCAGGCCACCGTGACCAGCCCCGCGCCTGTGCGTAGGGCGGCTCGCGCGGCGAGAGCGGCGGCGCCACTCGTGCCGGGCGCCCCCGCCACGAGCAGCAGATGGCCATGCGTGCCCTTATGGCTCGCCGCCGGACGGTCCGGGAGCAGCGCGCGCATGCGGCGTGCGGTCGACGCCTCGGCCAACGGTTCCTGCTCTGTCACCGCCTGGGGCGCAAGACCAATGTCGACGACCTCGAGGTCTCCGGTCCAGGGGCGCGCGACCGGCAGGAAGAGGCCGAGCTTCGCCGCGCCGAGCATGTAGGTGACGTCCGCTCGAACCGCGACGCCGAGCGGCTCGCCGCGATCGGCATCCAACCCCGACGGGACGTCTACTGCGACGACCCGGGGGGGCCGACCCCGACGGACGATGCGCGCATTCACCGCCTCCAGGGCCGCGGCCGATGCTCCCTCCACGGCACGGGACAGACCGATGCCGAAGACCGCATCGACGACGACGCCACTGGAGGCGACCGCGTCGGCCACCTCCTGGGCGACGCCCTCAGGCTCCCGACCCGCCAGGTCGAGAATACGGCCGCGCCGACGCGTCCAGCGCTCGAGATTCGCGGCGGCGTCGGGCGTCAGTCGCGAGCGGGGTGCCAGCAAAGCGACCCGAACCCGGTACCCGCGCCGGGCGAGCAGGCGCGCAATGACGAATCCGTCGCCTCCGTTGTTGCCGGCGCCGGCGACCACGAGCACCCCGCGCCGACAGGCGGCCGCGAAGCGCCGGTGAATGCCATCCGCAACGCCCTTGCCCGCGCGCTCCATCAATTCGATCGACGGCGTGCCCAACTCGATGGTGCGGCCATCGAGTGCCCGCATCTGCTCGGCGGTCACCAGACGCATGCCGACCTCTTGCACGCGCGAACGGATCGCGCCAGCGGCGCGCCTCGCCGGGGTGCATCGTCGCACCCGCCCCGGAGCCGAACCCCACCTTCCCTCCGCCCCGCGGCAGCGGACGCCGAGCCCAGGTGGTCCGCCCCGTCACCCATCGGGGCTGCGAACGGACCGTCTTCCGCCGGGCCCGCGAAGGGCGGGCCCCCGGGGAGACGACCGGCGAGGGAGTCTCAGCCAGCCGCTGCGTCGCTCGCCCGGATCGCGTCTGCGATGCCTTCGGCGTGCAGACGCACTTCCTCCTCGCGTTCGCCCTCGACCATGACCCGGATCAGAGGCTCGGTTCCCGAAGGACGCACGAGTACGCGCCCGCGGTCGCCAAGGCCGCCTTCGATCTCCCGAATGACTCCAGCCACGCCATGGTCTGCCGTGACGTCGCGCCGCTTCTGGATCGGCACGTTCACCAGCACCTGCGGGAAACGGGTCATGACGCTCGTCAGCTCGGAGAGAGGCCGCTGCGCTTCGACGAGAATCGACAGCACGCCGAGTCCCGTGATCAGACCGTCGCCGGTCGTGTTGTTGTCGAGAAGAATGATGTGGCCCGACTGCTCGCCGCCGAGGTTCGCATCAGAGCGACGCATCTCCTCGACCACGTACCGATCGCCGACCGGCGTACGCACGAGGGAAACCCCGATATCGCGCAAGCAGACCTCGAGTCCGAGGTTCGACATGACCGTCGCGACGACGGACTCGTTGCGCAGAGTGCCCCCGCGCGACATGTGATGGGCTGCGATCGCAAGGATCTCGTCGCCATCGACGAGCGCACCCTTCTCGTCGACCAGGAGACAGCGGTCCGCATCGCCGTCGAGAGCAATCCCGATGTCGGCCCCGACCTCGACGACCTTCTTCTGGAGCGCCTCCGGATAGAGAGCGCCACAACCGTCGTTGATGTTTTCCCCGTCAGGGTCGCACCCCATCGTCCAGACCTCGGCGCCCAATTCTTCGAGCACCTCGGGAGCGACTCGATAGCCGGCTCCGTGCGCCGCATCCACGACGACCTTGAGGCCATCGAGGGTCCGATCGCGCGGGAAGGTATTCTTGGCAAAGACGTTGTAGCGACCGAGCGCGTCCTCGATCCGGAAGGCCTTGCCGATCTCGCCTGCGGTCGGGCGTAGGTGGTCGATCGAACCCGCAAAGACGAGGTCCTCGATCTCCTCCTCCACCGCGTCGGGGAGCTTGAAGCCATCGCGGGCGAAGAACTTGATGCCGTTGTCCTGGAAGGGGTTGTGCGAGGCCGAGATCACCACCCCCGCGTCGGCGCGCAGGCTGCGCGTTAGAAAGGCGATCCCCGGCGTCGGCATCGGACCGACGAGCAGGACATCCACCCCCATCGAGCAGATGCCCGACGCCATGGCGGTCTCCAGCATATAACCGGAGACCCGGGTGTCTTTCCCGATCAAGATCTTGTGTCGGCGGGGGCTCTCGCGGAAGACGTGCGCAACGGCGCGGCCGAGCCGCAGCGCGATCTCCGAGGTCATGGGGTCGCTATTGGCGACACCGCGTACGCCATCGGTTCCAAAAAGCTTCTTTTTTTCGTTGCTCACGGGCTCTCCTCGGGCGGGCCGACCAGGACCCCCACCTGATCCTTATCGGCCGATTCCGCCTCGGGCTCCAGAGTCACCGCCGGGGGATCTACACGCAAGACCTCATATCCGGGTGGCAACGTGACCAGGGGCCGGACGTCCACGGGTCCCCCCCGGACCAGGGAGGCGGCGTCCACGTAGACCGCCCCCGGGGCAAGCTCGAGAGAGGGCAGCTCCACCTGGGGCCCCCGCACGAGCACCTCGACCCGCTCGGGACGCACCGTCCAGCCTTCTCCGCTGTGGATTTCGAGCACCACATCCTCGAACCGCCGTTCGGCGAGCTCGCGCTCGACCACGATCTGGGCTGCGACGGTCGGCTGGCGCAATTGCACCAGGCCACCGGGCGAAAGCAGATCCAGTGTCACCTCGTTCACGCCCGGTTGGAGGGTCGCGCGATCGACGGCCTGGGTATCGACCTGAGCCAGCCCCGCCACCCGCGCCCGCGGTCCGGTGACGGCGATCTCGTCGGGCAGGACCTGCGATTCCAGAATCTTCAGACCGGGCTCGAGGTCGCCGCGATAATCGAGGAGCACCGGCAGCGTCCGCCGTACGACCCGGTCGACGTTCAGAGTGACGCGTGACGGGATGACGCGATTCACGTCGACGCTGCGCGGCAGCGCGAAGTCCTTGGCGTTGAGCGTGTAGCTTGCGACCCCCGGCCGGACACCCGAAAGATCGAGCGAGGTCACCAGGCTCTGGGCATCGATGCTCGAGAGCAGCAGTCCGGTGCCGCTGACCCGCACTTCGACGTAGTCGGGGACGGAATTGGTGATCACCATTCCTGCGGGAAGCTGGATGAGATCGAGCCGAACGCGCAAGGTGCGCTCGCTGGTCCGTGCGCCCGCGTTCACGAAGAACCAAAGGCTGGTGGCGAGCAGGAAGGCCAGAATCCACGTCCCGGCATCCCCCCAGGACGGTTGCAGACGTGCGAGGCGGCCCCCCCCTGTCGATCCCGTCGGCTTCATGGCAGCGCCAATTGCGCCAGCGTCGTCCGCAGACTTCCAGCGTCGAGATCGCGAGTGATGCGCCCCTCTCGCACGAGAGAGATCTGCCCCTCCTCCTCGGAGACGACGATCACCGCAGCGTCGGTTTCCTCGGTCAGGCCGATGGCCGCCCGGTGGCGCGAACCCAGCGAGCGACTGACGATGGGACTGGTCGTCAGCGGCAGAAAGCAACCGGCGGCCGTGATGCGCCCTCGTCGAATCACCACCGCGCCGTCGTGGATCGGCGACGTGGGAAGGAAGACCGACACGAGGAGCTCCTTGCTCACCTGGGCATCGAGGGGGGTTCCGGCCTCAAGGTACTCGTTCAGCCCGACCTCCCGCTCGAGCGCGATGATCGCACCGGTGCGTTTGGTCGCCAGAAGAACCGTGGCACTGGCCAGTTCCTCGATCATCTCATTGCGTCGATGCCGATCGCCACCGAAGAGCGTGCCGCGCCCAACGCGCGTGAGGGCGCGCCGGATGTCGTTCTGGAAGAGGATCACGATGACCAGAAGAATCGACGCCAGGAAATTGTTGAGAATCCACGAGACCGTGTAGAGCTCGAAATATTGCGAGGCAAAGAAGAGCACGCCGACCATCACGAGGCCGATCAACATCTGGACCGCGCGGGTTCCACGGATCTGATTGATGAGCCAATGAATCAGAAGCGTGATGATGAGCACGTCGGCGACGTCGGCGAGGCGAACGTTGTCGAACAATCCATCCACCGCTCAACCCACCCCACCTTCGAGGACGGCCAGCGCCCGACGCGTCGGACCGACGTCGTGGGCCCGGAGAAGGACCGCCCCGCGCTCGGCGGCGAGCACGGCCGCGGCCAACGAAGCCTC
>JAPOLW010000134.1 GCA_029976905.1 bacterium
CCGCCGTACCAATCGAAGAAGAAGCGGTCATAGCCGACAGGGCTCTCCTCCAGGAAGGCCCGGCAGGCGCTCTGGAGTTCGTCGTCGCGCCCGTCGCCGCGGGGAACCAATCCCAGCCGGGCGAGAAGCCGGATGCGGTGATGATGCACGAAACGGGAGGCGAAGGTGTCCAATACCGACTCGAGCGTCGGCACGTCGGTCAGGAGAGTCAACGTGTCGGCGAGCCGGGCGAGATTCCAGAGAACGCTCTGGGGTTGCCGCCCGAAAGCGTACAGCCCGGAGTGGTCGAAATAGGCCGCCGTGAACGCCGGATCACAGGTCGGAAGGAACCGATAGGGGCCGTAGTCGAAACTCTCTCCGGTGACGTTCATGTTGTCGGTGTTGAGCACGCCGTGCACGAAACCGGCCACCATCCAACTCGCGCACAAAGCCGCGCTGCGCTCGACGACGACCCGCAGGAAGGCGGCCGGGGTGTCGTCCACGGATTGCTCCAGGATCTCCGGCGCGTAGCTGCGAACGCTGTAGTCGAGCAGACGGGCCACGCTCGCCTTGTCGTCCAGGGCCAGGAAGCGTTGGAAGGTCCCGAAGCGGATGTGCGAATGCCCGAGGCGCACGAGCACCGAGGAACGGGTGGGCGAGGGTTCGTCCCCTCGCTGCAGACTCTCGCCCGTCTCGAAGAGACTGAGGGTCTTCGACGTGTACACGCCAAGGGCCTCCAACATCTCGGTCGCCAGCACTTCGCGTACGCCCCCTTTGAGCGTGAGTCTTCCGTCCCCGTCGCGCGACCAGGGCGTGCGACCACTTCCCTTGGTCGCCAGATCGAGGAGACGCCCCTGGTCGTCGAGCACCTGCGCGAAGAGAAAGCCCCGCCCATCTCCGATGCGGGGGTTGTACGTTCGGAATTGATGGCCGTGGTAGCGCTGCGCGAGGGGTGCCGGGAGATTGGAGGGGAGCGGTTCGAAACGGGCGAAGTGCGCCTCCCATTCCGCCGCGGTCAGGGAGCCCAGGCCGATGCGCTCGGCCCAACGCTGATTGCCGAAGCGAAGAATCCGGCACGGAAAGGAGGCCGGCTCGACGACGTCGGCGAAGCCCTCGCCCAGCTCCGCAAAACGCGGCGCCGGTCGGTAGTCCTCGGAGACAGGCATCGCGGACGATCAGAAGGAAACCGTGCGGCCGAGCTTCTCACCGACCACTTCGGAAATCCGTCCGAAGAGGTCATGGCCATCGCGATCGTCGAGCCAGGTCCCGCCGTCTTCGTTCCAATCGTAGTGCGAGGCGCGAACGCCAGCGGCAAACCACATCTGATTGTTCCCCGACTGGCGGTTGAGGACGAACCGAGCGCCGTCGGGGAATTCGATCGAAACCATGCCGTCGGTGGTCGAGTAGTCGACCTCGTCGGGATCGAAGTCCTCGAGCCAGCGCTCGACACGCGCCAGACAATCGTCGGCTCGAAGCAGGTACTCTTGCTTGGTCATCGTCTGGAGCCTAGCAGGCAGGAGCGGACGGCGGCAGGGCCGGCCCGGAGTTCGTCTCCCCCGCGCAGGCAGGGCCGGCCCGGAGTTCGTCTCCCCGCGCAGGCAGCCGGCCCGGAGTTCGTCTCCCCGCGCAGGCAGCCGGCCCGGAGTTCGTCTCCCCGCGCAGGCAGCCGGGTCGCGCAGGGGGACGTCACGATATAGCGTCTCCGTGCGATGACACCCCGCGATGCCCTCCTGGAACTTCAGCGCCGCATGAACCGGTCGATCCTCGGCCAGGAGCACGTGGTCGAGCGCATCCTGCTCACTCTTCTTTGTGACGGAAATCTTCTCCTCGAGGGCCTGCCGGGTCTGGCCAAGACCCGTGCGATCAAGAGTCTCGCCCGGAACGTGGAAGCCGATTTCGGTCGGGTCCAGTTCACGCCCGACCTGCTGCCGGCCGACGTGACCGGGACCGAGATCTACCAGGACGACGAGGGCCACGGTCGCTTCGTCTTTCAGCCGGGTCCCGTCTTTTCGAATCTGCTTCTCGCCGACGAGATCAACCGGGCCCCCGCCAAGGTGCAATCCGCCCTGCTCGAGGCCATGGAGGAACGCCAGGTCACGGTGGCGGGCACGACGCACGCCCTGCCCCCGCTCTTCCTGGTTCTGGCGACCCAGAACCCGATCGAACAGGAGGGCACCTATCCACTGCCCGAAGCGCAGATGGACCGCTTCCTCATGCACGTCACGATGGGGCATCCCGACGACGAGACGGAGAGAGCCATCATCCGCCTGGTTCGCGAGGAGACGGGCGGCGACGCAGGCACGCCACCACCGCCCGTCGCACAGCAGGCGATCTTCGACGCCCGTCGGGAGATCCACAGCGTGGCGATTGCCGAGCCGATGGAGAGCTACCTCGTGGCCCTGATCGCCGCGACACGGCGGCCAGCGGCCTACGGAGACGATCTCGCGCGATGGATCCAGGTGGGGGCGAGTCCGCGCGGGTCGCTCGCGCTCGATCGAACCGCGCGCGCCCATGCGTGGCTCGCGGGACGCGACCACGTGACGCCCGATGATCTGCGCGCCGTCGCGCACGACTGCCTTCGCCACCGCTTGATCCTTTCCTACGAGGCCCACGCCGAGGGGATCTCCCCCGATGCGGTGATCGACGAGATCCTCGGACTCGTCGCCGTGGTCTGAGGTCGCCGTGCCTCGCCGCCCGCGCGCCATCGAACTCGTCCGTCGCGAAAGCGCGCGAGCGGCCGACCGGGAAGGAGCCAAAACCCGTGACGAGCGGGTCCACACGACTCTGGCACGCCTGGTGCGCCTGCAGCACGAGGCCCGCGGAGTGAGTTTTCTCCCGCGCCAACCCGTGCACAGTCTGCTGGCGGGCCGCCACGCCTCCAAGCTGCGTGGCCGGGGCTTCGACTTCGACGAGATCCGCGCCTACCAGCAGGGGGACGACGTACGCCTGATCGACTGGAAGGTGACCGCACGCACCCGCAAACCCCATACCCGGGTCTACTCCGAGGAACGCGAGCGGCCAGGACTCCTGGTGGTCGATCAACGCATCAACATGTTCTTCGGAACCCGGGTCCGCATGAAGTCGGTCGCCGCGGCCGAGGCGGCTGCGATCGCCGCCTGGAGGCTGGTGGCGAATGGAGATCGGGTGGGTGCGGTGATCTTCGACGATACCGAGCTCGTCGAAGTGCGCCCGGGGCGGAGCCCGGTGCACGTCCGGCGCCTGCTCGCCGAAATCGTTGCAAAGAACGGACGGCTACGGGCCGACCTCGACGTCGAAGCCAACGCCGCGATGCTCGAGCGTGCGCTCGAGACCGCCGCACGTCTCGCCCGGCACGACCACATCGTCGTGGTCGCGAGCGACTTCGACGGCGCCAACGACGAGGCCCAGCGCTCACTCGCGGCGACGGCCCGCCACAACGACGTGATCGGACTGCTCGTCCACGATCCGAGCGCCCGCAGCCTCACCGCCACCGACAGCCTACGGGTGACCGATGGCCAACTGGACGTCGAACTCGACCTCGGCCGCGAACAGGTCCGTCAGCGCCTCGTGGACCAGGCCGGGGGGCGCCTCGCTCGCGTGTTCGCCTGGGAACGGGAAATCGGTGTGCCGATCCTTCCCCTCGATACCGCCGCAGAGGTCGGCGCGCAGATCCGAAGCCTCCTCGGCGAGAGGCCGCGGCCGCAACACGAGCTTTAGAGTGACGCCCGACCCTGCAAGCCTCGACCGCCTGCGCGACATCGTCACGCCGACGCCCATCGCTTCCTGGCCCCCCGCCGCCGGGGTCTGGTGGCTCGGGGTCGCTCTGCTTCCCTGGATCGCCTACGGCGTCGTCGCCGTGCGCCGGCGGCGACGACGCAACGCCTATCGCCGCGCCGCTCTCGCGGAGATCGCGCGGCTCCGGCCACGGCTGGCGGAGGCGGGGGAGCGCCCCGCAGCCGTCCGGGAACTCGCCGCCGTGCTGAAGAGAACCGCCCTGGTGGCCTACCCCCGTCGCTCCGTCGCGAGCCTTTCCGGCCACGCTTGGGTCGGCTTTCTGGACCGCACGATCGCCGGCGGCTTCGACCCGGCGTCCGCGCGGATCCTGACCGACGTCGATGCCCGCCCGGGCCGGGCGGTCGACGCACCGGCGGCCCGCGACCTCGCGGACGCCGCCGCGCACTGGATCGCTCGCCATCGGCGATGGGAATCCGACGACCCGACGCGGTCCGCACCAGGAGGGCGCGATGCTGCAATTCGCGCTTGAGTGGGCGTTCGCACTGCTGCCCCTTCCTTTTCTTCTTTCGCGGTGGCTGCCCGTCTACCGGGAAGATCGTCCCGCCGCTCGCATTCCGGCCTTTGCCGGCCTGGCGCATCTCTCCCACGGCACCGCCTCTGCCGGGCGCGCCCGCGGGCGTCTTCTGCTGAGCCTCCAGATCCTCGCCTGGATCGCTCTCGTCACGGCGCTGGCACGACCGCAGTGGTTGGACCCGCCCCTGGTACGCTCGGTGCCGACGCGCGATCTCCTGCTTGCCGTCGACCTCTCCGGATCGATGGAGACGCCCGACTTCACCACCGGGGACGGCCGCACCGTCGACCGACTCACGGCGGTCCAGGAAGTTCTCGATGACTTCCTGTCCCGGCGAGAAGGCGATCGCGTCGGGTTGATCGTCTTCGGCGACCGTCCCTACGTGCAGGTACCGCTCACCCGGGATCTCGGTGTCGTGCGACGCATGCTCGACGAGACGGTGCCGCGCATGGCCGGTCCGAAGACGGCGTTCGGAGACGCCATCGGCCTTGCGATCTCGCTCTTTGAACGCAGCGAGGTCTCCGATCGCGTTCTGATCGCGCTTACCGATGGAAATGACACCGGGAGTCGCATCCCGCCGGCCGAAGCCGCGCGGATCGCCCACGATCGCGGCATCACGATCCATACCATCGCGGTCGGAGACCCGGCCGGTGCCGGAGAGGAGTCCCTCGACGAAGAGGTGCTGCGCGAAGTCGCTCGACGGACCGGCGGACGCTATTTCTTCGCTGCCGACCGCAACACCCTCGCCGGCATCTACGACGAACTCGATCGTCTGGACACGCGCGAGATCGAGACCGTGTCGCATCGCCCCGTGCGCGACCTCTACGCCTGGCCGCTTGCCCTCTTCCTGCTGACGATGCTGGGCTATCACGCGGTACACGCCGCGCGGTGGATCCGTGAAACCCGCGCGGCGGCCGTGCCGGAGGCGACATGAGCGGGCTGGCTGCGGAGTTCACCTTCCTGCGTCCTCTTTGGCTCCTCCTTCTCGCACCTCTGGTCGCGACCGGGTGGGCGCTGCATCGCTCGCGCATCACACCCCCCGCCTCTCAACGCGTGGCCGCACCCCATCTTCTTCCGCACCTGCTGGTCGCACCCCGCCTCCGACCGCGCGTCCGACCCGACCAGCTCCTTCTCCCCATCGGCATCGTCGCCATCTTCGCCCTGGCCGGACCAAGCCTACGAACCCGGCCCGCGGCCTTCGCCGAGGATCGTGCCGCGGTGGTCGCGGTCCTGCGCGTCGACGAAAGCATGCAGTCGCGCGATCTAGCTCCGTCGCGCCTGGAGCGCGCCCGACACAAGCTGCACGATCTCGCGGCGGTCCGCGAAGGGGCTCCGCTCGGCCTCATCGCCTATCGCGGATCCGCGCACGTCGTCACCCCGATTACGCGCGACACCGCGGTGGTCGAAGAAATGGCGGCCGCGCTCGAACCCTCGGTGATGCCGCGCGAGGGCGACGCGCTCGTGGAGGCGCTGACCCTGGCGCGCCGCCTCCTGGCCGAAGCCGGGATGCCCGGCTCCATCCTCGTGCTCTCCGATGGCGTAGCGCCCGATGCGCGATCCCAACTGACGGCGCCCGGGGACGTCGACATCCAATTCCTCGCCCTGGTCCCCGCGTCCACTCCGGCAGACGACATCGAGAAGGCAGCCCGCATCCTCGATGCGCCGGTCGAGAGGCCAACGGCCGACGACACCGACGTGCAACGACTCGCCGCACGCGCCGAGTCGCTCGCCTCGGTCCCCGGCGAGGATCGACAGGCACGTCGAGAGGACGACGGATGGTGGCTCGTCGTGCTGCTCGTGCCCGCCGTCCTGGTCTGGTCCCGCCGCGGATGGAGCATCCGATGGCCGTAACCCCCGGCTCGGCCCGATGGCGGCGCGCAGCGACGGGCCTCTGCCTCATCGCGACGGTTGCCCTCTTTTTGCCCTGCCTGCGGGGCGACACCCCCTGCACCCCCGCCGGGCTCCTGCAGACGGCGGATCAGCGCGGCTGGTTCTTCTTCGAACAAGAAGACTTCGCCGCCGCCGCGCGGACGTTCCACGACCCGGCCTGGCGCGCGACGGCTCTCTATCGCGGGGGAGACCTCGACGCCGCCGCCTCTTCATGGGCCGGCCTCGACGGTCCGGCCGCCGCCTACAACCGGGGCAATGCCCTGGTGCTCCTCGGTCGTTACGAAAAGGCCGTCGCCGCCTACGACCGGGCGCTGGCGTTGCGGCCGGGCTGGGAGGACGCGCGCGTCAATCGGGACATCGCCGCGCAGCGCGCGGCCCGTCTGCAATTCGAGGGCGGCCAGATGACTGGGGGCAAACTCGCAGCGGACGAGTTCGTGTTCTCGGACAAAGGCGACCCCGAGCCGGCAACTGGAAGCGAGACCCTCGCGGGAGGCCCGACCAACGAGGAGACCCGCGCGATCTGGCTTCGACAGGTCGAGACCCGACCCGGTGACTTCCTGCGAGCGCGATTCGCCTACGAACTTGCGCGAGACGAGCGGGAATCGCGATGAAGCTCTCGCGCCGGCGTCCGGGATGGGTGGGGATCGCTCTGCTCGTGCTCGGCCTCACCCTTCTCCTCACCGCTTCGGGGGCGATCGCGACTCCCGAACTCATCGTGCGCACGAGCACCTCTCCCGAGCGGGCGCTGGTCGGTGAAGGAATCGAACTCCGCTTCGACGTGCTGGCGCGCGCAGGCTGGGCGCGCGTCGAGATCGGGGACTTCGAGGTGCCAGGCGCCCTCGTCTTGCGCACCGGGTCGCAGGGCACCCGTCTCGACGAGTCGGTGGACGGGGCAACCTGGTCGGGCCAGAGACGTGTCGTTCTCGTCTTCCCGCAGCGCGCAGGTATTCTCGAGATCCCCGCGGTCCCACTCTCGATAGACGTGCGTGACGTCACCACGAATGCGCCGCCGACGACCCATGCGCGTCGCGTCCCCGAGCGCTCCCTCGAGGTCTCTCGACCGCCGGGTGCACCGCCGGACGATGCCGTCCTCGCCACCCGCGACCTCGTCGTCGAGCAGACATGGCAGCCAGAACAGTCACGACCCGTGGTCGGCGACGCCGTGCGCCGCACGATCGTTCGCCGCGCATCGGGAACACCCGCCATGGTCTTCCCGCCATTTCCCGATCCACCGGCGGCCGGGGTCGGAATCTATCCGGATCCCCCGCGCGTCGACGATGCCACGAACCGCGGCCGCCTCGAAGGACGCCGGGTCGATTCCGTCACCTACGTCTTCGAGCGTGCGGGTACGATCGAAGTCCCTCCGCGGCGCGTCCTGTGGTGGGATCTCGATGCGGGGGTTTTGCGCAACGTGGACGTACCCGGACGAAAGTTCGAGGTACGGGCCACCGCATCCAGTACCGACCGGGCCACCGCATCCAGCGCCGACCGGGCCACCGCATCCAGCGCCGAGGAATCTGCCGGGACCCGGGATTCGTGGATGGCGATCGCGCTGGTGGGGCTCGTTGCCATGCTCCTCGCCGGCGTGTCCTCGCCACGTCTGCGCACGGCCGCCGATGGCTTTTGGCAGGAGTGCCGCGCGAGCGAGCCCGCCGCGTTCTACACCTTCGTGCGGGCAGCCCGGACGGAGAACGAAACCGCCACGCTCGGCGCGCTGATCGCGTGGCTCGACCGAGCCCTGGACCGGCCGGCGCGGGTCGACGTCTTCCTCCGTGAATTCGGCGACGCGCAAGCGCGCTCCCAGATCGAACGACTCCAGGCCGCGGTGGGAGGCCGCCCGCGCGCGCCGGTCGACTCCGCGGCACTCGTGCGGGCCATGCGCCGGGCTCGCCACACCTGGCAACACCGCCGGCGACAGCGGCGAGAGACGCCCCGCGAGTTGCCCCCCCTCAATCCGTAGCGCCGTTGGCAATCCAGACGGCGATGTTCTAGGGGGCCTTTCGACGCAGGATGCAAAGTGTCTTCAAATTCGGGTTCGCGGGCCTCGCCCTGGCGACGATCCTCGGCTGCGACCCGGGCCAGCCCCTGTTCGGGCCACGCGAGGTCGACGTCGGCGTGGCCTCCCGGCGCGTCGTCCCAGAGCTGATCGACGTGCCCGCTCGCCTCGACGCCCCCGCCCGGGTCGACGTCACCGCACGAACGCAGGGCTACCTCCTCGACCGGGCCTTCGAAGACGGCACCGAGGTCGAGCAGAACCGCATCCTCTTCGCGCTCCAATCCGATCTCTACGAAGCGGCAGACGAGGCCGCCCGCTCGGCCCTCGCCGGCGCCCGCGCCTGGATGCGCGACTCGCGCTCGTGACGACGATCGAGCTTCCCACCGCGTGCAACGCGGCGGCGTCCTCCCCCGACGGCGCGTTCGCCGCGTGCGTGGGCGACTTCGAGAGCGTCGTGTTGCGGGGCCACAGGCGGTTCGGGTACACCTCGGAGGCGG
>JAPOLW010000135.1 GCA_029976905.1 bacterium
TGACGACCGCATTCCAGTTCTGCTACCGCTCGCCGGAGTGGATGCGGGCACTGGTGGGATGGGTCGGCCTCGACCAGGTCTGCGAGGAAAACCCCCTGTACGCCAGGTTCCTCGATCGCTTCGAGGCGCACTTCGGCTGGCGCCCCCCCCATCCCAACACCGTGCCCGTTCTCTCCTACGATACCGGGCGCGTCATTGCCGAAGGCCTCTTCCGGGCCGATACCTTGAGCGGGCCGGGGCTCAAGCGCGGCATCGAACGGATGCGTTTCTCTCCGAGCTACACCGGCGGTCCGCGTACCCACATCTCTGCCGGCCCGTACGACCATCAGATGTTCAAGGGAGACTGGCTCCTCTATCGATCCATCGAGGAGAGAGGCGACGGAGAAGTCCGCACGCGCTTCGAGGGATACTTCCAGCCCAACGAATGAGGGGGCGCCCCGGGCATGGACCGAAGGCCCGACGCACCGCCGGCCCACGGTAGGACGCGATGAAACTCTTCCGACGAATTCTGTACGCGACGGCTGCACTGATCGCCGCGATCCTGCTCGCGGTAACGGCGGTCGTCCTCATCGCGGTCCGTCGCGAGCAGGCGGCCCTCGCCGAACTGGGCCGCCGCGCACCTCGCATCGAGGTGGACGGCGTGCGCCTCCGCGACCTCGACAAGAATGGAAAGATCGACCCCTACGAGGATCCGCGCGCCGACATCAACGAGCGCGTCGAGGATCTTCTCGCGCGCATGAGCCTCGCCGAGAAGGCCGGGCTACTCTTCCAACCACCCATCCTCATGGAAGAGAGTGGACAACTCGTCGACGCCTGGGGCGGCGCATTCGTGCAAGGCTTCGGCACCGCCGAAGCCATCGTGGGGCGCGGCATCTCGCACTTCAATCTGATGAACGCATCGACCTGCGAAGCCATGGCGAAATGGAACAATCGTGTGCAGAGGATTGCCGAGCGCACCCGCCTGGGAATTCCCGTCTCCCTCAGCACCGACCCCCGACACGGCGTGCGCGACGCTGGCCGGGTCGCGGCCGTCCGCACGGAGGGTTTCTCCCGGTGGCCAGAAGCGCTGGGACTCGCCGCGACCCGGGATGCCGCTCTGGTCCGACGCTTCGGGGAAATCGCCAACCGCGAGTACCGGGCCGTTGGCCTGCGCACCGCCCTGCACCCCATGGCCGACCTCGCGACCGAGCCACGCTGGGCGCGCGTGATCGGCACCTTCGGCGAGGACGCCGAACTCGCGTCGACGATGGTGACGGCCTACATCCGTGGTTTCCAGGGGGCCCGGCTCGGCAACGAGAGCGTCTTGTGCATGACCAAGCATTTCCCCGGCGGGGGCCCCCAGAAGGACGGCCTCGACGCCCACTTCAGCTACGGCGGCGACCAGGCCTACCCGGGCGACAACTTCGACTATCACCTGATCCCCTTCGAAGCGGCCCTCGCGGCCGGCACCGCCCAAATGATGCCCTACTATGGCGTGCCCGTCGGGCAGACCTCCGAGGACGTCGCCATGGGCTACAACCGGGACATCATCACCGGCCTCCTGCGCGAGCGCTACGGATTCGATGGCGTGGTCTGCACGGATTGGCAGATCATCGCCCCCAAGGCGGTCGGCCCGATCGAACTGATGCACGCGCGCGCCTTCGGCGTCGAGGATCTCGACGTGCCCGCACGCTACGCGCGGGCCCTCGGGGCGGGCGTCGACCAGTTCGGCGGCGAGGAGGATCCGCAACCACTGATCGGCCTCGTGCGCTCCGGGCAGGTTCCCATCGAGCGACTCGATACCTCGGTTCGTCGGGTGTTGCGCGACAAATTCCGGCTCGGCCTCTTCGACGATCCCTACGTCGATCCGGAGGCAGCCGAGACGATCTGTGACCAACCGGAATTCCGCACCGCCGGAGAGATCGCGCAGCGGCGCTCGATCGTTCTGCTCCAGAATGACGCCGGAGAGGACGAAACACCGCTGCTGCCTCTCGCTCGCGAGGTTCGGCTCTACGTCGAAGGCGTCGATGCGGCCGTCGCCGCTCGTTATGCGACCGTAGTCCCGACGCTGGACGAAGCCGACGTCGCCCTGGTGCGCACCGAGGCTCCCTACGAACCCCACCCGCCGCAGACCATCGGAGATCGCATCTTCGCCCTGGTCTTCCGGCAAGGGGACCTCGACTTCAAGGGAGACACGCTGACCCACCTTCAATCCGTCGCCCGGGAAAAGCCAACGATCGTCGCGATCTATCTGGACCGCCCCGCGGTTCTGACCGGAGTGATCGAGTACACCGCCGCAACCCTGGCGCACTTCGGCGCCGACGACGAAGCCCTCCTCGACATTGCCTTCGGACGCGACACCCCCTCGGGAAAACTCCCCATCGAGTTGCCGTCCTCCATGGACGCCGTCCGGGCGCAGAAGGAAGACGTTCCCTACGATTCCGTCGAACCCCTGTTTCCCTACGGGTTCGGACTCACCTACGAAAAAGGAAAGGCTCCATGATCGAACGCCTCCCCTTCGGTCGCACCGGACACCAGAGTTCGCGGACGATCTTCGGCGCCGCCGCGCTCGGTGGAATGCGCCAGGATCGCGCCGACCGCATCCTCGAGACCCTGCTCGCACACGGCGTGAACCACATCGATACCGCCGCGTCCTACGGGGAGGCCGAACTTCGGATCCGCCCGTGGATGGAGAAGCACCGGGAGGACTTCTTCCTGGCCACGAAGACGTCGGAGCGCTCCTATGCGGGGGCACGGGCGAGCATCGAAAACTCGCGCAAGCGCATGGGCGTCGAGCAGATCGATCTCATCCAGCTGCACAACCTCGTCGACGAGGAGGGATGGAAGGTCGCCTTCGGCTCCGACGGCGCCGTCGCTGCGCTGGTCGAAGCCCGCGACAAAGGGTGGGTCCGGTTCCTCGGCGTGACCGGCCACGGCACCCGTGCCGCCGGTCTGCATCGACGGAGCCTGGAGCGCTTCCCCTTCGACTCCGTATTGCTGCCCTACAACTTCGCCATGATGCGCCAACCCGGGTACGCCGCTGATTTCGAGGCTCTGGAACGAGATTGCCAGGAGCGCGACGTCGCCATGCAAACCATCAAGAGCATCGCCCGGCGCCGTTGGCAGGACGGGTCGATGCGACGCTTTAGCTGGTACGAACCTCTCGTCGACCCCGAAGCGGTGCGCCGCGCGGTTCACTGGACCCTGGGTCGGCCGGGCCTCTTCCTCAACACATCCAGTGACGCTCGACTTCTCGAGACGATCCTCGAAGCCGCACGCGAGGTCGGGGCAAGGCCGAGCGACGCCGCCATGCAGCAAGAGGTCGAGCGCCATGGCATCGAGCCCCTCTTCGTCCCGGGCCAGGACGTGATCTAGCCACGGGCAAGACGACTCCTTCGGCGCCGCGCCCGCCCACGTCACGCCCCCGTCGGCCGGGAAAAATCCCGCCCGCGCCACACGCCGCCTCCCTAGAGGAGCTGCACGCGTGCGCCGGCAAGCTCACGCATCGCTGGCGCGAGCAGGGCTTCTTCGCGCAGGCATCGCCGCACGAAGTAGCGCGCGAGCGGCCCGTCGAGTTCGGACGGGGCGCGAAGAACCAGCTCTTCGAGATCGCGATCGGCCTCCTGCCAGTTGGCCGGACGGCGACCGAGCAACTCTGCCACCTCGTCGAGATCCTCCTCTTCGAGTTGCCGTCCATAGGACTCGGCACGGCGCAGGTATTGCGCGACGCGCAGGGCCACGTCCTGCTCGTACGTCGCCGCCGGGCCATTCCCGCCCAGCACTTCGACGAGAAACTCGTGTGCCCGCGAGCGGCGCGTCGGCTCCTCGGGCGGCAGCGACGGTGGTTCGACTTCGATCCCCGCCCGACGTGCGATCAACTCGGCGGGCACCCGGCCATAGACGACATACCAGCCGAGAAATTGAGCGAGATTCGTCCCCGGCGGACAACCGCGCACGACGGCGGCGACCGCCATCGGCGTCTGGAGGGAGAAGCGGATGGTATAGAAGTCCAGGATTGCAGCGTCGATGGCGTGGCCCGTGCGGGCAGTATAGTGCGCCAGCGCCGGGCGCAGATCGCCAAGAGGTTCCGACAGATCGCGCGCGCGCAGGGAGCCCAGGTCCGCCGCGGGATCCCCGAGGCAGGCGAGTTCGAAATCGAGGAGCGCGGTCACGCGGTTCCCCTCGAAGATGAAATTTCCCGCATCGCCGTGCAGACAGGCCACCTCACGGCGATTGGGTAGGTTCCGGCGAATCCAGCGGATCCCAAACTCGATCAGGGGTTCCGGGGCAGACTTCTTCTCGCGGTAGACGCGCTCCCAGCGCGGAAAATCACCGAGCGGCACCGCGTCGGGCGCCGGCCGCTCGATCCCCAGCGCTTCGAAGCGGCCCGGATCGATCGCATGCAAGTCGGCGTAGAGATCGAGCAATTGACGCAGGACCGCCGCACGGTCTTCCTCGCTGGCCGCCGTCGACAGATCCGGACGCCCGGGCGCGGCGTCCATCAGAAAGCCCCGCGGCTCCGGGCACAATCCGTAGACGTGGGGAACGAGCAATCCCTCGTCCTCGAGCACCTCGAATACGGCGACCTCGTGCTCGAGCGGATAGACGCCGCTTCCGACCTCTCCGCGATCCCCCCGGAAGTACAGAGGCTGGATCCGCCCTTCGCGCTCGACGTCCAGGAACCAGGCCGGCCGCCAGCGGCGCTGACGCCGCGCCCGCACGATCCGACCGCCGACGAGGCCCTCCACCCACGCAAATGCCTTTTGCCATTGCGGCTCGAGGCGGGAGGGATCGAATTCTGCATCCTGGGACGCCATGCCGCTATCGAAATCAGAAAGCCGGCGTTCGTGCGAGCCTCGGCGCCCGCCTCACCCATCGTCGATGGTGCGACGCCGCCGCTTGGTCTCGGCGCGACGCTGCTTGGTCTGCAGGCGACGCTCGCGCGAGGCGGCGGTCGGACGGGTCGCGCGACGAGGACGGGGCGGTTCGGCCGCCTGGCGGATCAGGGCGATCAAGCGCTCGCGTGCGTCCTCGCGGTTGCGCCGCTGTGTTCGGAACCGACTTGCCTCGATCCGCACGAGTCCGCGATCGCTGGCCCGGGTGCCTGCAAGGGATCGCAATCGCCGACGGACGTCGGCGGGAAGGCCGGAGGGGTCGAATCGCAACCGCACCGCAGTAGCCACCTTGTTCACGTTCTGCCCTCCGGGCCCGGAGGAGCGCACGAACTGCTCTTCGATGTCCTCGTCGTCGATCGACAAGCTGGGCGTGATCCGGATCTTCACGTAGGGCACTCCCGGCCGCGGCCGACGGCAGAGTCTATCCAACCCCCGTGCGCCTGGAAAAGAGGGAACGGAGCGGGCGGGCCGATTCCCCGGTTCGCGGCCCCGTGGTAGGCCCTTCCTTCCAATGAACTCGCACGGACCCAAGGCGCCGCCCGACAAGCCATCTCCCCCGCGCGGCGCGCGCGCGGGGCTCGTGGTTCTCGGCGTCGCCCTGGCGCTGGTGCTGCTCGAAATTGGCCTGCGTGCCGGCGGCGCTCTCTGGACCCAGAGCCGGGAGCGCGGGAACGTTGCGCGCCTGGACGATTCCGACGCGATTCGCATTCTTTGCCTGGGGGAATCGACCACCGCCTACGGCTATCCCGAAGTGCTCGAACGCCTGCTGAACCAAGACGCTCCCTTGCGTCCCTACCGGGTCTTCAACGAAGGCGTGGCGGGCACCACGACTGATCAGATTCTCGCCCGCGTCCCCGGACTCCTCGCCCGCTACGATCCCGACGTCGTCGTCGCGATGATCGGAGTCAACGACCCGAAGGAAACGCCATCCGGCGAGGGCGCCTCCGATGGGCGCCCGGTGCTGGCTCGCCTGCGGGTCGTCGAACTCTACACTCTGCTCGTGCAGCACCTGCGGGATCGGTTCTCGGGCATCGGTGCGGGCCCGGCGGGCACACCCGGCCCTCCGCCGGAGACCCGCGCCCGCATCGAGCGAGCCGAGGCGGCGCGCGTCGCCGGCCGCATCGACCAGGCCCGCTCGATCGCCGAAGAGGCCACCCGCGCGGATCCACGCTCCTACGATGCCTGGCGCATCCGGCTCATTACCGAACTGACGGCGGAGACCGGCCCCCGGCGGGATGCCGTGCGTCCCGCCGAGGCCTACTTCCTGCAGCAGCTTCAGCAGGATCCCGGAGATCTCGACGCGCGGCTGACGCTGGCTCGCCTCTACCTCGACGTCGCCGCCTACGAAGATCTCCGCTCGCTCCTGATCGCTGCGCCCGAGCGCGCTCGCGCACACCGTCCCTGGCAGCGCCTGCTGGCGAGTGCCTACGAGTTCCCGGCGGCCGACGCGGCTCGCAAGGGCGCCTGGGATCTGGCCATTCGATACCTCGAGGATGGCCTCGCCGTGCTTCCGCCCGCAGCGATCCTCATCCGCGCCGAATTCCGTGATCGCCTGGCCCGGGCCGAGCAGTCCCGGGGCGATGCGCACGCGTCCGCTCGACACACCGCGCGCGCCAGAGCCCTGCGGGCCCGACTCGACGACTCGTTCACCGCAAAGCGCTACCGCGCTCTCCACGCCGCGGTCGTCGAGCACGGTTCACGGCTGGTCGCCGTGCCCTATCCGGGACGGCCCGTCGGTGCCCTTCGCGAGATTCTCGACGACGCCGAGGACGTGGTTTTCGTCGACCACGCGGAAACCTTCCAACGCGCCGTCGACGAGCATGGCTTCTGGGGCGTCTACGTCGACGAGTTTGCCGGAGACTTTGGCCACATGAGCGAGCTCGGCAAGACGCTCCTGTCGCGCAACGTCGCCGCAAGCGTACGTCGCGCTGTGGCCCGAGCGTCTTGTGACGAGCCAGCGGTCGATCCGGACTCGATCGCACCCAACGCGTGCTCCGGGTGACCGGAATCCGTACCCTGCCTGAAAGGTCCTGGCTGGAACGTGTCTGTCTCCCTCGAACGAAGAGCGGATCGACTCTGCGAGGAGCTCCTGCGAAGGCGGGGCTCCTCGCAAGGAGTGCCGCGGGTCATCGTCTCGCCCTACCGGGTCTGTCCCCTCGGCGCCCACATCGACCATCAGGGCGGCCCCGTCGTGGGCACGGCCATCGACGCGGGAACACTGGTTGCCTTCGTGGCGAACGACGCCCCGCATTGCCGGGTCGAAAGCACGAACTTTCCGGGCGTGTACGAGGGCTCCCTCGATGGGGACGGCGAACCCCGGGATTGGACCCGGTACTTCTGGGCCGCCGCGCAGGCTCTGCGATCGCATGGCCACCGACCCGCGCGCGGCCTCCACGCGCTGGTCGAAGGCGCGCTCCCGGGTGGGGGCCTCAGTTCGTCTGCGTCCGTCGTCCTCGCCTACCTCTCGGGCCTCGCCGCGGTCAACGACATCGCCTTGTCACCGCCCGAGCTCGTGCAGCTCGCAAGATACGCCGAAAACGAATTCGTCGGCGTGAAGTGCGGAATCCTCGACCCCGCTTGCATCGTCGGCTCACAGCGCGATCACCTCGTCGCCATCGACACCGAAGCATGTCGCTGGGAGGCCGTCGCCGGAGAGCGTGCGGCCGCCGAAAGCCGTTTCCTGGTCGCGTTCTCGGGCGTGGGTCGCAACCTCCGCGACACCGGCTTCAACGATCGCGTCGATCAGTGCCACGAGGCCGCACGGCGACTCGGCGAATTGTCCGGCCACCCGGCCACGAAACTGGGAAACGTCGACGAAGCGATCTTCGAGAAATACAGCCACGTCCTCCCCCCCGTTCTCGCCCGGCGCGCTCGCCATTTCTTCGGAGAACGTCGGCGTGTCCTCGACGGCATCGAGGCCTGGCAGCGAGGTGATCTCGCCCATTTCGGCCACCTGATGAACGAGTCCTGTCGCAGTTCGATCGAGAACTTCGAAGTCGGATCCTCCGAGATCGTCGCGTTGCACCAACTCATGCGCACGACCCCCGGCGTCCACGGAACCCGATTCAGCGGAGCGGGTTTCGGCGGCTGCGTCGTCGCTCTGGTCGCCTCTGCGCGCGCCGATGCGTGCCGGCAGGAGATCGAAGACAGCTACCGGGCCTCCGCACCCGACCGATCGGCCGCTCGCGTCTTCATCGCGCACGGCCGCGATGGTCTGCACATCCGATGAAGGCCCTTCTGCTCTGCGCCGGCTTCGGCACCCGACTGGGAGCCGTCGCCCAGGGACGCCCCAAGGCCCTGCTTCCGATTGCCGGGAAACCGCTGGTCGAACACCTGGTGGACGAGATGGTGGACAGTGGCCGTCTCGACGAGTTGCACGTCGTGACCAACGAACGCTTCGCCGAAGCCTTCGACGACTGGAGCGCGACCCTACGAGGGCGCGGGCTCCGGGTGACCGTTCTCAACGACGGCGCCACGACCAACGAGAATCGCCTGGGCGCTGCGGCCGACCTGGCCCTGACCGTCGAGCGCCATCGACTCGAGGGGCCCCTGCTCGTCGCGGCTGGTGACAATCTCTTCGACTTTCGGATCGCCGACCTCTTCGACGACTACGAGAAGCGACCGCGCACCCTGATCGTCGTCAAGCGCGAGACCGACCCGGCCCGACTGCGGCGGACCGGAGTCGCGGAGATCGCTCCCGACGGGCGCCTGTTGCGACTGCACGAAAAGCCCGACGACCCACCCAGTACCTTCAGCTGCCCGG
>JAPOLW010000136.1 GCA_029976905.1 bacterium
CCCGCCCGCCCCTTCCGCCCGAGAACCCGACCCAGCCGAGCCAAACATTCGTGGACGTCGGTGAGTCCGCGACCTTCGATGCGTGGACGCCGATGGGCACCCTTTCCCTGCGCGCCCCCGGTGACCTGATCGAGCCGGTCGGCGTGGACCATCTCCTGGGCTACTTCTCCTACAGTCGCGGCTTCAAGAGTGGCGGCTTCAACGGCATGGCGCGGGAAGACGGCACCGACTCGTTGCCCGCCTTCGAGCCCGAGTTCCTCGATTCGTTCGAGGTTGGCGTGAAGACCATCTCCTGGGACCAGCGCTTGACCGTCAACCTGGCCCTCTTCCTCGGCAAGTACACGGATCAGCAGGTGCAGAGCGTCGTCGAGGGGCCACCCCTCATCCCCGGCGGTCCGCCGCAGGTGAGTCTCGCCGTCAACAACGCAGCCGAGTCGACGACCCGGGGGCTCGAGATCGAAAGCATCCTGCTTCCGGGCGAGGGGTGGCTCATCCAGGCAGACCTGGCCTTGCTCGACGCGCGCTTCGACCAGTTCCTTGCGCCGAGCGCGATCGACTCGGCTGGCGTCGTCAACCGGGCGGGTGAGCGCTTCCCCTACGTCCCCGAGATCCAGAGCCACGTCGCGGTGCAGTACTCGCATCCCCTCTCCCCCGGTGGTCCGGCCTGGCTCGACGGCTGGATCACCCCCCGGATCGACTGGGTCTATCAGGGCTCGGTGCTCTACGCCGGTCCGGAGCTGCCACAAGCGACGCAGGCGGGATACAACCTTCTGCACGCGCGACTCTCCTACGATTTCCTCGACGATCGGGCGCAGGTCGCCCTCTGGGGGCAGAATCTGCTGGACGAGACGTACTTCGAGCAGGTCACCGGTAGCGCCCAGGCGTTCGGTTCGATCGTCCGGTTCTACCAACCGCCCCGGACCCTCGGCGTCGAGTTGAGCTACCGGCTCTGACCGGACCTGGCGCGGGGGATCCACGCGCGCGGGGGCGACCGAGCCGTCCCGCCGCCGACCCCCCATGTGCGTCGACACTCCGGATCCACGGTCGTATAGACTTCGGTGGTGTCCTCTGACCAAAGGAGTCCAGCGTGAGTGCAGCGGTTCTGAGTCCCGAGCAGCAGGAGTTCCAGGAGTATGCGCGACGATGGCTCGCCGAGAATGCGCCGCCTCCGGCTCCCGAGAGGCTCCCGATCACGCCGATCGAGGTGATGACGACGGGGCAGCGGGATTATCTGCAGGCCTGGCAGCGGCGCTGCTACGACGCCGGACTCGTCGGCACGGATTACCCAAAAGAGTACGGCGGTGGCGGACACGAGGGCTTTCAGCGCATCGCCAACCTGGAGTTTGGTCGCGCGCGCGTGCCCTTCCTGATCAATATCGTCGGTCTTTCGATGGCGGCGCCCACCATCCTGGTGCATGGCACCGAGGCGCAGAAGCGCAAATTCATTCCCGGCTGCCTCTCCGGCGACGAGATCTGGTGTCAGGGCTTTTCCGAGCCGGGCGCGGGATCGGACATGGCGAACCAGCAGACCAGCGCCGTGCGCGATGGCGACGACTGGGTGGTCAATGGCCACAAGGTGTGGACGAGCCTCGGGCACTTCGCGCAGTGGATGATCTTGATCACGCGCACCAGCCGCGAGCACAAATACGAGGGATTGACCTATTTCCTCTGCCCGATCGAGGGCCATCCCGGGGTCACGGTCCGTCCGCTGGTGAAGATCACCGGGGAGAGCGGCTTCAACGAGGTGCTCTTCGAGGACGTCCGCATCCCCGACGTCTATCGCCTCGACGACGTGGGCAAGGGGTGGACGGTCGCGATGACTACGCTCACCTACGAGCGTGGCGCAGCGGAGAGTGCCGGCGGCGGGGGTGGAGGAGACGGCCCGCATCCCACTCAACGTCTGATCGATCTGGCGCGCGCGACGTGGCGCGACGGCGTGTGTGCCGCCGATGATCCGGTGACCCGCGATGCCATCATGAAGCGGGCGATCATTGCCGAGGGCATGAAACAGAATGGCCGCCGCGCGCGGGTGCCCGCGCTTTGCGATCATCCCATGCGCCTGCCGCTCCAGCAGAAGCTCACGACCTCGGAGTTCGCGCAGCACAATGCCCGGCTCGGGGTCGAGATCGCCGGTGCCCGCTCGACCCTCTACAAGCTCGACGAGAAAGCACCCGACCAGGGCTACTGGCCACTCGCCTACATGAGTTCCTACGGTGGTACGATCGCGGCGGGGACCAACGAGGTCCAACGCAACATCCTGGGCGAGCGCGTGCTCGGCCTGCCGAAGTCGAAGTAGGGAGGGGTGCCATGAGCGAGAAGAACGCCGCCCCGCGAGACTTCGGTTTCGGCGAGAACGAGACCATGCTGCGCGACCTCGCGCGCCGCTTCCTCGACGAGCGGATGCCGCCCGAGGCGTTGCGCCGTCTGGTCGCGGAGGCCCCCGAACCCATCTATGACGAAGGCCGCCGACCCCCGTGGGACGAGGCGATCTGGAAGGAGATCGTCGATCTCGGATGGCCCGGCCTGGCCGTCCCCGAGGAGGACGGCGGCACGGCCTTTTCGTTGGTCGGTATCGCCGGCCTCGTCGAGGAAGTGGGCCGTCACGCGTTGCCGTCCCCGCTGGTCGCGACGCTGGCTGCGGCACTGGTCTTGCGGGCGGCGGGAGGAGATGTGGCGCGCGCGCTGCTCGCGCAGATCGCCGGGGGGCGTCCGGCGACGCTCGCGATTACCGGCGCGCGCGGCAGCTGGGATCCCGCCGAGGCCGCTCTCGTGGCGCGCGAGGAGGGAGAAGCGCTCGTGCTCGACGGCCCGGCCCACTTCGTGCAGGACGCCTTCAAGGCCGATGTGCTGGTTGCGACGGCTCGCCTCGGAGAGCGGATCGCGCTGGTGGCCGTCGATCGCGCAGCGACCGGCCTCGAGCTCGCGGCCGATCACATCCACGATCTCACCCGCGATCAGGCTACCGTCTCCTTCTCCGGCGTGCGCGTCGAAGGCGGGGCCATCGTCTCCCGCGACGCTCTCGCGGCCCTGCGTCGTGCCTGGCCCGGCCTCCTCGTCCTGGTCGCCGCCGACCTCTGCGGCAGCAGCGAGTGGCAACTCCAGACCACCGTCGAATACGCCAAGCAACGAGAGCAATTCGATCGCAAGATCGGCTTCTTCCAGGCCGTGAAACATCCCCTGGTCAACGCCATGGTCGAGATCGACCGGGCACGATCGCTTCTCTATCACGCTGCGTGCGAGGTCGACCGCGGCTCCCACGAGGCCGAGACCGCCGCGCGCATGGCCAAGAGTGCGGCGTCGGACGCCGGCGCCTTCATCTCCGACCGCTCCGTGCAACTGCACGGGGGCATCGGCTTTACCTGGGAGTGCGACCTGCACATCTTCTTCAAGCGCAGCATGCACAACCAGGCTCTCTACGGCGACGGCGTCCATCACCGAAAGAAGCTGGCCGACGTTCTGATCGGTCCGATCGGATGAGAGCCCGACGTGAGTAGCGAATACATCGTCTACAAGTCGGACATCTCCTACTTCAGCGGCAAGCTGGAAGCTTTTCTGCGCTACAAAGGAATTCCGTACGAGGCCGTCGAGTGCGGTCGGGCAGAAATGCGCAGGATCGCGATCGCCACCGGCATCCAGAAGATGCCCGCCGTGGAATTGCGCGATGGTCGCTGGCTCTACGACAGCACGCCGACTCTGGCGTGGTTCGAAGAGCGGCATCCGGAGCCGAGCACCGTGCCCGAAGATCCGGCGCTCGCGTTTCTGGCGCTGCTCGTCGAAGACTACGGCGACGAGTGGTTGTGGCGGCCCGCCATGTGGTGGCGGTGGGTGCCGATCGCCTCGCGTCGCGCGGTCGGGTATCGCATCGGCCGCGCGTTTGCTCCCCGGCCGCTGGCGAGCGTCTTGTCGTGGCTCTTCGGCGCACGGCAGCGCCGCGAATGGTTGTGGGGCGACGGCGTGCACCGGGGCAACGAGGCAGCGGTGCGCGACATGCTCCTGCGCGAACTCGAGTTCCTCGAGGACGTCTTCGCGCGTCGGCCCTTTCTTCTGGGGAATCGTCCCACGGCTGCCGATTTTGGCTACTTCGCCTCGATGTTCCGTCATTTCGGAAACGATCCCGACCCTGCCGAAGTCGTGCGTCGGGAGGCGCCCCGGACCTACGAGTGGTTGGCGCGCGTGTGGAATCCACCGGGGGAGCGGGCGGCCCCGGCCGTGTGGCAGTGGCCGGAGATCGAGGTCTGGCGGCCCCTGCTCGAGCGGATCTGCGGCGACTACCTGCCCTATCTGCACCAGAACGCGCTCGCCTTTCGCGAGGGACGCAAGCGCTTCGACTATCGCGGCGCGCATCTGGCCTTCGAGGGAACCCAGACGACGCATTATAGAGTCTACTGTCGCGAGCGACTGCAGCAGCAGTACGGGAGTCTGGACGAGGACGCCCGTACCCACCTCGAAGAGATGTTTGCCGGAGTCGGTGGTCTCGAGATTCTGCTGCGCGATGGCACCATCGCCTCGGGTCTGGCGGATCGTTTTCATCTCCCCCAAGAGGCCGTTGGCGACGCCGCGAGCGTGCGGGGGATCTGGGGGCAGGCCAGGAATTAAGGGGAGTCTTGACGGTCGCTACCGGTCGGGGAACACTCGAGGGCGTAATGGCTTCCGATGTGAGCGCGCTCGTGACGACGATCGGCGAGAAGACCTTACCCGAGAGCCTCGCTGCTCTCGAGGCGCAGACGCTGGCGCTCGCGGACATCGTCGTCGTGCGCGACGTCCATCCATTCACGGCGGCGATCAATGAAGGCCTGCGTCGGGTCAAGACGCCCTTCTTCGTGCAATGCGATGCCGACATGATCCTCGATCCCGATTGCGTCGAGACGCTGCGCCGGTTTGCCACCGACGGAACCGGTGTTTCCATCGGGTATCTCGACGATGCGCTTCTCGGCACCATCCAGGCCGTGAAGCTCTTCCGGACCTCGGTTCTCGAGCGGGCCGCTTTCCGGGACACCGTCGCGTCGGACTCCGATCGGATTCTTCGCATGAAGGAGGACGGGGATCGGATCGCCTTCGCCCGTCGGCCGACTCCGCTGCATGGTCATGCGGCCGACGTACTCGGCGAACACCGGCCCAACTACGATGACGCGCTCTATGTCTACGGCAAGTTCAAGCTGATGGCGGCCACGGTGCGGAAACGCGAATCGTGGCCGGAGTTCCGGGGTGTGCTGCGCGCGCTCAAACGAAGTACCCACCCGATGGCCGACTTCGCGCTGGTGGCCTTCTGCCACGGCCTCTTCTCCGCGCAGGACAAATGTGGCCACCGGCCCTTCGAACAGAGCCCGGACCAACGCTTCCTACGAGAGTTTACGAAGCAGGAGGGTGGGTGGAATCGACTCTTCGCGATCACCAAGCTCGAGGGCTTCGAGGCCGCATCCGAACTCGCGCGCTTCTACGAGGAGGACGAATCGGGGCGCGTGCCGGGTCGCCGCGCGCGGTGAAACGGCCGTGCCGAGAAGCACCGGCGTGCCGCGGCCACTCTACCGGAGCGTGGCCAACCCGTGCGCGAGGATCTCCTCGGTCGGCATGCCGATTTCCAGCCGGAAGGCGGCGGCGCGCAGGGCCGTCTCGATCCGCCAGTATTCCCGATGGTCCCGAAAGGAATGCGCCTGGCGGAAATGCTCGTATCCCCGCAGGAAAGCCGTGCGATCGAGATCCGACCAGCGATACCAGGTGCGTGCCAGGTCGCAGTCGAAGGGGCCGATCTGGAACGATTCGTTGTCCACGACCCAGAGGTCGCCGTCGACCTCTACCAGGTTCTCCGCGCAGAAGTCCTGATGGATCAAGCCGAGGGCAAGCTGCTCGGGCGCGAGGGCGCGCGCGTGCTCGAGCGCGGCGCGTGCCCGTCCGGACTCGAGCGCGCCGCCATCGACCAACCGAGCCACGCGCACTTCGAGTTGGCGCAGGCGGCGGGCGATGGATGGTGCGTTCAAGATGTCCTGCCGGTCGACCTCGATCTCGTGGAGTCGGCCGAGGATCGCCCCGGCTTGTTCGGCAATGGCGGCTTCGGCGCTTCGTGCGCCCAGGGGTTGCCCCGGAAGCCAGTCCTCGAGCAGCGCGCGCTCGCGATGGGCGAGTACGCGGCTGAAGGGAAGATGGGCCACCAGGGCAGAGAGATCGTGCAGGCGCGCCGCCTGGGCGGCCGAGTGCACCAGGCGTGCCTTCAGAACGCGCCCATCGGCCAGGTCCAGGCGCCAGGACGCGCGGTCGGATCGGTCCGAGACGAGGGTCGTCACCCGTTGCTGCGAGCGCACGTCGAGGCGACGATCGGCAATCAGATCGCGCACGAGCGTGGGCAGGGGATCAGTGGTCCGTGGGGGTGTCGTCATCGTCCTCCTCGCGGAACCAATTCGGATTTTCGAGGGCGTGGATGGTGGAAACGCCGTACCACCGTTGCTTTCGGCGGACGTGTTCCTCGATTTCGGCCGCGGCGACTCCGTGCTTCTGGAGGACCCGACGCAAGTCGCGTATTTGCAGCGTCCGCTCTCGCAGGGTGAGGCGCGTCTTGTCGTGGTCCCGATAACGGTAGAGAGGGCGCTCGACCACGGAGACGCTGGCACCGTGCTCGAGAAGGGTCCAGGGAAGATCGTAGTCGTCTGCGCCGGTAAGGCCGATTTCCGGATCGACGCCGCCGACGGCGAGCACGGGCGCTTTTCGGAAGAGGAAGAAGTGTCCGAGGTAGCTCGCCTTTGCCTCGAGGGTGCCCAGGTTTTCGAACGCGGATGGCGAGGGGATGCGCTCCCAAAGCGGTGTCTGGCCGTCCGCGGCAAAGGCACGTCGTCCGGTCGCAACGATGTCGGCCTCGTGCGCAAGACATTCGGCGAGGGTCGTCGGAAGGAGCCAGTCGTCGCTCAGAAGAAGTCCGATCCGTTCGGTGGATGCGGAAAGAAAGCCCGCGTTGATTGCGTCGGCGAAACCTCCACCCGGCGGTCGTTCGAAAGAGTGGAGTTCGCTGTGACGGCGTTGCAAATCCTCGAGGACCTCGAGATTGGACTCGGGGGTTTGCGGAGACGTCACCACGGCGACGGTGACGGGCAGCGTTTGCTCGAGGGCCGAACGCAAGCACTGACGGAGCCAATCCTCCTCCTGGGAGAGGAGCGGCACCACGATCGTGGCGGCAGGGACGCTGCTCAACGCCACCCTCCGCGTAGCGATCCCCAGATAAAGCCGACCTGCTTTCCGAGCAGGAAGAGCGCGTCGAAGAAGCGGTCGTGATCGGCGTCCTGGCGCGGGCGTCCGCGGAGCGTGTCCCAGAGCAGGGTCGCGCTCGCGCGCAAGGCACCCGCATAGGGTCGTAGGTCAGCCAGTCTCCCCCGGATCGAGAGATCGAGATCGGCCTGGTACTCGCGCCAGAGCTGCGCCGCGCCGGTGCCGTGTTCGAGAGCTTTCCCCCAGAGTTGGCCCAGCGTTTCGATGTTCACGTGTTCCACCACGGCGTCCGCGGCGTAGTGGAAGGTCGCGCCGTGTCGGAGTCCTGCGCGGAACGAGAACTCGGCATCCTGTGATCGGAGAAAATCGGGATGGAAGAGGCCGATTCGCACGAGATCGGTACGCCGTGCAAAAGCATTGGCTGTGATCACGTAGGGAGGGTCGTACAACTCGACGGCGGCTTCCTGATCGAGAATCGTCCGGGCCCAGTGAGCGATCGGGGCGTCCGACGGGCGCGGACAGATGCGGCCTCCGACCAGGGTGGCTTCGGGGTGGGCGAGGTGGGCACGAACCAGCTGCTGCAACCAGTCGGGGCGGGCGATGCAATCTGCGTCGAGGAAGGCGATGAGTTCGTGGGAACTGTCGAGGATCCCCCGGTTGCGTGCGGCCGAGGCGCCCGGTGTCGTTTCGACGGAAACCCGGATCGCGTCTCCATAGCTCTGGAGTCGGCGCGGGGTGTCGTCGTTGGAACCGTTGTCGATCACATGCACTTCCCGCGGGCCGTCGTACTCCTGGCCGAGGAGGGCATCGAGGCATGGGCCGATCGTCGACATTGCGTTGCGCACCGGGACCACGATGGAGACCCCGGGCGGCTGGGTCGTCTCGCCCGGCCTCACCGGAGAAGCTCCTTCACGGCGACGCCCAGCCGCGTTTCGGGGCCATAGGCGTCGCGGCCCAGGCGGAGCGACCAGGCCGGATGGCGGGTGGTTGCCTGTCTGCAAAGTCGTACGTCACGGGCCCGCTGCTCGTCTTCGTCGACGTCCTGATGGAAGAGCGTGCGGCGAAGGGGCATCGAAGCGTCGTGTAAGCGTCGAGCGGCGTCGTCGGGCTCCAGCCGCCGGAGGGTGATTCCCTCGCCGTCCCTTGCCACCTCGGGGAAGAGGATGGCGCGCAGCGGGACCTGCGAGTACGACCGCGCGCCGAGGATTTCGAGGTATTGCGCGGGACTCAGGCTCAAGCCGGAGTGGCGCGGGGACGTTCGACCTTCGCGACCGGAGCGGGCGAGCGTCTCGCGCGCGAGCCAGCGGTGCACGGACGGCGCGACGCGGAGGGAGAGGCGCTCCGAAAAATCCTGGCGAAGCGAGATCACGGTCGGAATTCCGCTGACGAGCCACGAACCGTCGGGGTCCAGCTGCAGGAGGCTTCGGTCGTTGGAGAT
>JAPOLW010000137.1 GCA_029976905.1 bacterium
GCATCGTCGCTATCGGAGGTGCGGGCGGAAACGGATGCGTCGCCTTCCGACGCGAGAAGTACGTACCGCGCGGCGGGCCTTCGGGTGGGGACGGCGGCCGCGGGGGCCACGTCGTACTTCGCGCCGATCGCCGCCTGGGCACGCTGCTCGACCTGCGCTACCGGCCGCGCCTGGCTGCTCGCCGCGGCGCGCACGGCCGCGGCAAAGACCAATACGGCAAACGCGGCGCCGACCTGACGGTGGACGTCCCGGTCGGTACCATCGTCATGGACGACGAGACCGGCGAGCGGCTGGCCGATCTCGACCGCGAGGGAATGACCGTCGTCGCAGCGCACGGGGGCGCTGGCGGCCTCGGCAACATCCACTTCGCGAACTCCGTGCGGCAGGCGCCCCGAATTGCGACCCCGGGCCAGCCGGGCGAGGAGCGTCGCCTGCGTCTGGAGTTGCGCCTGCTCGCCGATGCCGGGCTGCTTGGCTTCCCCAACGTAGGCAAGTCTTCGATCATTGCGCGACTTTCTGCCGCCCGGCCCCGGATCGCGGACTACCCCTTCACGACCCTGGTGCCCAACCTGGGCGTCGTCCGGATCGACGAAGGCGCCTCCTTCGTGCTGGCCGACGTCCCTGGGTTGATCGAAGGTGCCCACACCGGCGCGGGCCTCGGCATCCGCTTTCTTCGCCACCTCTCGCGCACGGCCGTCCTGGTCCACGTCATCGACCTCTCCGCACCGGAGGAGCGCGACCCGCTGGAAGATTTCGCGACCATCCAGGCCGAGATCGAGGCCGCCGGCCACGCTCTGGCGGCCAAGCCCCAGATCGTGGTGGGCAACAAGCTCGACCTGACCGGGGCCGACGACCGGCTGGCCACGCTGCGCGCCCAACTCGCCCCCCGCGGAGTCGAAGTCCTGGGCATCTCGGCCGCGACCGGTGCCGGCCTGCGCGAGCTCGCACAACGCATTGGCGAGCGTCTCGCGCAGGAGAAACACCGCGAGATTTCCGACGCGACCCCGGACGACACGGCCGGAGAGACACACGAGACGTCCGATGTCTGATGCCAAAAGTGCGATTGCCACGCTCGGGCGCATCCGCCGGGTGGTCGTCAAGATCGGCTCCTCGGTCCTGGCCGACGAATCGGGGCTGGCGACACGGGAACTGGGACGCCTGGCACGGGAAATCGGGGTTCTGCGCGAGCGCGGGCTTTCGGTCACGATCGTCTCCTCCGGCGCCATCGCGGCAGGCCGCACGGTACTCGGGGGGGGCCGTCCCCGGACCATTCCGCAACGCCAGGCGGCCGCCAGTGTCGGCCAGATCCGACTCATGGCCGAGTGGGAGCGTGCTTTTGCCCGCCAGGGCGTGACCGTAGCCCAGATCCTTCTCGACGCCGAAGACCTCGCCAGCCGTCATCGCTACCTGAACGCGGAGGACACGATCTCGGCGCTGCACCGCGGCGGCATCCTTCCCATCGTCAACGAGAACGACACGGTTGCGGTCGACGAACTCAAATTCGGCGACAACGATCACCTCTCGGCCCTGGTGGCGAGTCTGGTCGGGGCGGACCTCCTCGTCCTCTTGAGCGATGTCCCTGGACTCTTCGAGTCCGATCCCAGAAGCGACCCGGACGCGGCACTCATCGGGGTCCTCGAACGCATCGACGCAAAGACCCTCGACCGGGCCGGCGACGAGGCGAGCCCGCTGGGAACCGGCGGGATGCGCTCGAAGCTCGAAGCAGCCCGGCGCGCGGCACACGCCGGCATCGCGTGCGTGATCGCCGACGGACGGAAACCCGGCACTCTCGAACGCATCCTCGATCGCACCCGGGACGAGGGGACCCTGATCCTCCCCCATGCCGACCGGATCGCGCGGCGCAAGCATTGGATCGCCTTCTCCCGAGAACCGCGAGGGCGCCTGGTCTGCGACGAAGGAGCCGTGCGGGCCGTTCGCAGCCGCGGGAAGAGCCTGCTGCCCTCCGGCGTCACCGCAGTCGAGGGTCGCTTTCGGCGCGGCGACTCGGTGGCCCTCCTCGATCCGGCCGGCCACGAGTTCGCCCGCGGACTGGTCGCCTACGATGCCGCAGACGCGCTGCGCATCGCAGGCCGGCCGAGTCGGGAGATCGATCGGATTCTCGGGTTCGACGAGGGCGCCGCACTGGTCCACTGCGACGATCTCGTCCTGCTCGACGACGACGGAGAATCCTGATGGCTCGGGTGGGACTCTACGGAGGCAGCTTCAACCCGATCCATGTCGGCCATCTCCGTTCGGCCGTCGAGGTGCGCGCTCGCGCCCGCCTCGCTGAGGTCTGGTTGCTGCCCGCCCACCAACCACCGCACAAGGATACCGCCGAAATCGCGCCCGCATCCGATCGACTCGCCATGCTCCAACTCGGGCTCGGGGATACCCCCGGTCTGCGCGCCGAGCCGATCGAACTCGAACGCAAGGGCCCGTCCTACTCGATCGACACGCTTCGCCTGCTGCGCGAACGCCACCCCGACCAGACCTTCGCATGGGTACTCGGATTCGACGCGTTCCTGGAGTTGCACGCCTGGCACCAATACGACCGTTTCGTCACCGAATGCGATCTCGTGGTGACCACGAGGCCGCCGCATCCCGTTACCACCGGAGCCAACCTCGACCGCTTCGGCGAACTGCCAATTGCCGTACGGCGGGGGTTTTGGTACGAACCCGCAATCGGCTGCTATGTGAACGAGAGCGGTCGTCGGCTCGAATTTCTGCCGGTGACACAGCTCGACATCTCCGCCTCCGCGCTTCGCGCCGCGATCGCGCAGGGCGCCTCGATCCGCTA
This sequence comes from bacterium, assembly GCA_029976905.1. Lineage (GTDB taxonomy): Bacteria > Desulfobacterota > Binatia > UBA12015 > UBA12015 > VGTG01. Next base: position 2,798 of record JAPOLW010000137.1, read on the forward strand.
CCTCGTCCCCGAGTCCGTGCGAGCCTACCTGATCGAGCACCGCCTCTATCAACCCCACGGATGAAACCCGCGCCCCCCGACGTGAAACAACAAAGCGCTTCCACTGCCGTCGATGACACGATCTGGTCCCGGGTCGTCGCCTGTCTCGAGGCCGCCTCCGACCGCAAGGCCCTCGACCCCGTCGTACTCGACCTGCGCGAAGCCAGCCAGGTCGCCGACTACTTCGTGATTCTCTCCGGTCGTTCGGACACGCAGGTGAGAGCCGTCGCCGAAGCGGTCGAGCAACGGGCACGGCAATCCGGAGTGCGACCGATTGCCGTGGAGGGGCTGCGCCACGGGCAGTGGGTTCTGCTCGACTTCGGAGATTTCATCGTGCACGTCTTCTACGAGCCGGTGCGCCGCTTCTACGAAATCGAACGCCTTTGGTCACGGGCCCCCCGGGTCGAACTTCCCGTCCTCTTCGCAGACGCAGCGGCGGCTTCCGGGTCGACCCCCCTTCCGCCGAGGTAGGTGAGGATGCGCCGAATCGCCGTCGTGCTGCTCGTGGTCCTGGTCGGTGCGGGTGTCGCCCTCCTCTTCCACTTCAATGGCCACCCATCGACGGTCCACCTGGGCAAGGACAACCCGGTCGAGCTTCCCACCGCGGCACACCTTCTGATCGCGGCCGTGCTCGGCGCCGGCGTCGTTCTGGTCGCGACCACCCTCCGTGGAATCGCCCAGGGGTTCTCGGCCTGGCGAGAGCGCCGTCGTCGGAGACGGGCCGACGCCGTCGAGAAGATCCGACAGGAAGGACGCCACCGGCTGTGGGCGGGCGATTTCCAGAACGCGGACAAGAAACTCGCCCGTGCCGCCGAGCGAGATCCACAAGACCTCGAAACCCACCTCGCCCTGTCGCGCTCCCGGGAGGAACTCGGGGATCTCGAAGGGGCCCAACGCATCCTGGAGACGGCGCGGGCCCAGCACGGCCCCGACCCGCGGCTCCTCTCCCGCCTGGGCAACGTGGCGCTCGCGCGCGGCAACGCCGGCGCCGCCATCGATGCGTTCCGGGAGGCCACCGCGGCCCAGCCCGAGAGCCCGCGCCTGCTGTCGGAATTGATGGCCGCCCTGGCCGCCGAAGGTCGCTATCCCGAAGCAGTCGAAGCCGCTCGGCGCCGCCTGGGCATCGAACGACAGCCCGCACGGCGGGAGCGCGCCAAGCAGGAATGGCTCGCCATACGCTACCGCGCGGCGGTCGCGAATCCCGAGCCGAAGCAGGCCGCAAACGAGCTCAAGCACCTCGCCGCCGAGGAGCCCACCTTCCTCCCACCCATTCTCGAACTCGCCGCGCGGGCCCGGGCCGAGGGCGACGTGCGCACCGCCGACCGGACATACCGCGATTCCCTGCGGCGGCATCCGAGCGGGCCGGTACTCGATCGCTTCCAGTCCCTGCACACCAGTTCAGGCGAACCCGCTCGCGCGCTCGGGCCCCTGAGGGACGTCTGCAAGAAGAGCGGCCTGGCGGGGCCCCGTCTCCTGCTCGCGCGCACGCTGGTGGCATCGGGTAAGCTCGACGAAGCGGAACGGGAGCTCGCGGCGCTCTCCCAGGAGAGCACCGCCCGCAACCGCGGCGCCGTCGACATCGCGCCCGAACGGGACCTCGTGGCCGGAGAGCTCGCCCTCGCGCGCGAGCTCGATCGGGAAGCCGCCAAACTCCTCCTGCGCGCGGCGACCGCACGCCGGGTCCCCTTCTCCTACTCCTGCCCGCAGTGTCGCCGGACCGTCCCGGAGTGGGTTGCCGAATGCCCGTGCGGCGCTTTCGGTCGCTACGAGTGGTCAGTCAACGGCACCGACGAGGTAAGGGTGCAAGGAGCCAAGTCCACCTAGATCGTGGATGTCGCTGGTCAGATCGGGCACCTGCGCCACCGGCACTCCCGCCGGTAGCCCCCCCCGGAACGACTCGGTGCGCAACGCGTCCCCACGCGCACGCGCCTGCCAGGCAACGAGGTTTTCCGCCAGCTCGAAAGCGATCTCCTCCGAGGCCGATGCTTCTCCTCCCGCCTCGAGGACGCGGCGCACCAGCGGTCCGATGGCCGCCGCGATCGCCGCCGCCGAGCGATCGTCGCTCTCGACGGCAGCCGGAACCGCGTGCATCCGGTTCATCACGACGCCTTTGAGAGGCATCTGGCGCGAAGCCATCTGGCGCGCGAGATAATCGACCTGCCCGAGCACGTGCTCGTCCGGTCCCGCGACGAGCACGAACGCCGTTTCCTCGTCTCGCAGAAGAGCCGTCACACGCTGTACCCGGACTTCGAACCCGTCGAAGAGCTCCCCCATCGAATTGAAGAACTCCGCTACCTGGGCGAGCGCGGCGACACCGGTCGCGTCCTCGATTTTGCGCAGAAGGAAGCCGACGGTCTTGTTCATCGACTGGAAGGTCGTCCACCCAGCGGAGACGCCGGGGCGGACGAACCAACGAACGATGTCGCGATCGAGGAAGGCCAGCAGGCGGTCGGGAGCCTCGAGGAAATCGAGCGCGTGCTGGGTCGGCGGCGTGTCGACGACGATCAGATCGTATTTGCCCGACGCATCCAATTCGCCGAGCTGCTCGACCGCCATGTACTCCTGCGACCCCGCGAAGCTCTGCGAGAGCTGCCGGTAGAACGTATTGTCCAGGATGGTCTGGCGAACCTCGTCCGAGGGCGCGTGCCGGGTGATGAGCTCGTCCCAACTGCCCTTCTGGTCGAGCATCATCGCCGTGAGCGATCCTTTTCCCTCCGAGCCGAAGGCGCGCAGAGCGTCCGGTGGAACCTGCGCCGGCGTGTTGCCGATCGGCCCGACCCCCAGGGAGTCCGCCAGACGGCGGGCCGGATCGATGGTCAGCACGATCGCCCGCCGCCCCTGTAGAGCCCCCCACAAGGCCAGGCTCGCCGCGGTCGTCGTCTTGCCTACTCCACCAGAGCCGGCACAGACGAGGATGCGATGACGCTCGACGAGCCGCGCCAGATTCTCGCTCGACCCGGGGTTCAAGGCCCCTCCCTTCCCAGCTCGGCCCGCAGGACACCCGCGAGCGTAGCCAGATGATCTCCTCCGAATTCTTCGCAGAAGAGATACGGCAATCGGGCGAGCGGCGCCCGGACGGCCTCCTGCAGGCGGCCGATCTGAACGTCGTTGATTCCGGCCCAGCCGGCCTCTTCGCGCGCCCGCCGGACCGCTTCGTCGAAGAGAATGTCGTCGGGGGCGTCCCCGGCGCGTCCGACGTCGCCCCCCAGGAGGTCGAGGGGCGCGCGGGCGCAGGGCGCGTCGTGGACCTGGTTGACGACCAGGGTTCCGACCGACAACCCAAGCCCTTCGAGACCGCCGAAGATCTCGAGCGTCTCGTTCACCGGCATTTCCTCCGCCGTGGAAACCACCACGATCGCGGTGGCGACCGGGTCCCGCAAGAGACCGAGGACACGCTCGGCCTCCCGGTGCACCAATCCGACGGGAAAGGCTTCGAAGGCGGCCTGGGGCATGCGCAGATATTGCAGGCTATGACCGGTCGCCGGACCGTCCACCAGAACGATGTCCGGAGCATCCTCCGCCCCGGAGCCCGACCGGTCGGCCTCGAACCAGATCTTGCCGACGGTCATCAATTCCTTCAGGCCGGGCGCCGCCGCCACGAAGTATTGGTACACGGCGCTGTCGAAGATCGTCTGGAGCAGACGTCGCACCGGGATGATCATGACGAGGTATTCTTCGAGGGCGGCTTTCCCGTCGACGGCGAGATACGAGATGCGGCCAAGCAGGCGCGAGGACTCGCGGCCGTGCGCCAGGGCCCGATAGGCGCGCTCGAGCCCACGCGCCCCTTCGAGTTCGATCACCAGAACCCGCTTGCCTTGCCGGGCTGCCTCCAGGGCCAGCGCGAGCGTCACCGTCGTCCGGCCCACGCCCCCCTTCCCAACCGTGAAGAGCAGTCGCCGCGCGAGCAGCGTCGAGAGGCTCACGAGCGCGGCGCCCCGCTCTCGTCACCTTCCGCCCGACGAAAGACCAGACAGGCGTTGGTGCCGCCGAAGCCAAACGAATTGGACATGGCGATCGAGACGTCGGCGGCGCGCGCGGCATTGGGCACGTAGTCCAGGTCGCACTCGGGATCGGGTTCTTCCTGGTTGATCGTCGGCGGCAGGATCCGCTCGCGCAGGGCAAGGATCGAATAGATCGACTCCAGGCCACCCGCAGCCCCCAGGAGATGCCCCGTCATGGACTTGGTCGAACTGATCGCCAGGCGCTCGGCGTGGGCGCCGAAGACGTGCTTGATGGCGAGTGTCTCGCTGACGTCGTTGAAGGGCGTCGACGTGCCGTGCGCGTTGACGTACCCGACGGCGGTCGGCTCGATTCCGGCGTCCTCGAGGGCGATCTTCATGCACTCCGAGGCGCCCCGCCCCTCGGGCGCCGGCTGGGTGATGTGATGGGCGTCTCCGTTTGCTCCGTACCCGATTACCTCTCCATGGATGCGCGCGCCCCGGGCGCACGCCGCGTCCCACTCTTCGAGGACCAGAATGCCGGCGCCCTCGCCCATCACGAAACCGTCACGGCCCCGATCGAAGGGCCGGCTCGCCTTTTGCGGCTCATCGTTGCGACGGGAGAGAGCCTTCATGATCGCAAAGCCGGCCACTCCCAGTTGCGTGAGGGCCGCCTCGGCCCCGCCACAAATCGCAGCGTCGAGGTAGCCGTCGCGGATCTGCCGGAAGGCTTCGCCCACCCCGTGGGCGCCCGATGCACAGGCACTGGTCGGAGCGAAGTTGGCCCCGCGTGCGCCGAAACGCATCGAGATGTGGCCGGGGGCCAGGTTCGAGATCAGTTTCGGGATGAAGAACGGGGAAAGACGGCGCAGCCTCGATTGGACGAAGGAGTCGTGCGTGTCCTCGATCGTCTGGAGTCCGCCGATCCCCACGCCGACGATGCAGCCCACGCGGCTGGCATTCGCTTCGTCGATCACCAGACCCGAATCGTCCATGGCCTCGATCGCCGCCACCATGGCGTATTGGATGAAGATGTCCATCCGGCGGATGTCTTTGCGATCGAGGTAGAGCGAGGGGTCGAAATCGACCTCTCCGGCGATCCGGGTCGGATAGTCCTCGCACGGGAACCGGGTGAGCGGACCGATGCCCGAGCGGCCGTCCCGGATCCCCTCCCAGTTCACGCCGACACCGACGCCCAGGGGGCTGACCGCCCCCATGCCGGTCACCGCCACGCGCCTCCACGGTCTCCGCTCGCGGTTCATGGCGAAATTTCCCGCGGGGCCCCCCGCACGAATCGGCGCAATCTGCCGCGCATCGTTGGCATAGGTACGGAACGCCCGCGACGAGTGTCAAGCTGTCGGGAGGTCCGAGGCTCCCCCATTTGCCCGGCCCCGCCAGCTCGTCTACCGTTGGCGACGATGAGCTCCCAACGGTTTTCTGCCCCGCGCGGGCTCTGGTGCGCGATGCCGCTCGTCGCGGCACTCGTTTCGATCGGCTGTAGCAAAAGCGCCATGGACATCGGCTCCCCCGACGAGTTGTACGAGGAGGCGGTGATGGAGCACGCCGACGAGAACCACGACATCGCCGTCCAGCGGTATCGGGAAATGCTCGACCACTACCCGCTCGACCCGCGCGCAGGGGAAATCGAGTTGCGCATCGCGCATGCCCACCTCGCCAACGAATCCTACCCCGAGGCGATTGCCGCCGGCTTCCTCGTCAGCTGCAACTGCGAGGACTTTGAGCGCCGCGGCGAGACGCGCACCCCGCACCGCTGCAAGCACACCAACCACGTGCTGTTCGAGCTCGAAGCCAACCCCG
>JAPOLW010000138.1 GCA_029976905.1 bacterium
GTCACGCCACCTCCGTCGAGAACGAGCGCGGCGGGTGCGTAGGGTTCTGCCGCCCGCGCGACGAAGGCCTCCACGCGAAGCGCCGCACCCCGCACGGCAGTGGCGCGCGCCCGCAAGCGGATCACCGGTTCGGGTCCCGCAAGCGGACCCACGACCTCGAGGCCATAGCCAAACGGCGGCCCGGGAAAGTCCACCCAACCGCCCCCGGCGATCGGCCACGGTCCCGGAGGATCCGTCGCAGATAGCGCCTGCGGCGATTCCTCGAGAAGAGCCCCGAAGTCGACGTCGGGCTGGAGCAGAACCAGGCCGTGTCGCAGAGCAGCATCCACGGCGTAGGACGCCTGCCGCTCTGCGCGAGCACGGCCGGCCACCCAGAGTTCGGCGCGGGCAAGCCAGAGACTGGCCCCGGTGGCCAGCCCGAGAAGGGCGAGAAGGAGCAGGACACTCACCAGGACCAGGCCCCGTTCCGTCTTCACGGTCGGCCCCGCAGGATCTGGACGGCGGATGCGCCGCGCAGACGTGCTGCCGTCGAGCCCATGCCTCGCTCATCGGCGACCTCGATCGTGACCTCGACCCGACGAATGCGACGGCGCTCTTCAGCGTCGAGGGGTCGATGCGGCAAAGGTTGTCCGTCGCCGTCGAAATAGCGCAGGACGAACCCGCGGGGAACGACCCCAGCGACCACCGACATCGCTTGTCGACCCACGCGACGCACGAGGCTCCGGCCGGAGACGCCTCCGATCCGAAGACCAACCCACTCCGCGGACGCGGGATCGACGACCCCATCGGCATCGACATCCTGTTGGAGGACCAGCGCATCGGGTTCGGCCGTGGCGAAGACCTCCAGATCGCTCTGCCGGGGATCGGCGCCCGCGCGCTCGATGTCCTCGAGCACGCGGCTCATCGCCCAGGCCCCCGCGCCGCGGGCGCCGAGTTCGCTCTGGACGCGTCGTGCGAGTCGCACGTGGGCTTGCAGGAGTTGCACGGCCGCGAGCACGACCAGAAGACCGACCAGCGAAGCCACCAGGAGTTCCACGAGCGTGCTGCCTCGCTCCTCTGAGTCCGCCATCACGAAGCCACCGCGACGAAGGTCAGAACGGTGAGTCGTGGCTCGTCCCAACTCGCAGACACCTCGACCCGGGTGAGCCCGCGGGCGGGCGCGTCCGGCAGAATGCGCCAGATCCGACGGACCCGCATGCCCGCGAGAACCTCCTCGTCGTGGCCGCCATGCAGTTCCGATCGCCGCAGGGAGAGCAACTCCTCCATCTTCCGCTCGGCGGCAAGACGTCCCGAAACCTCTCCGCGCGCCACCCAGGCCAGGCGAGCGAGCGCGTGGCCCGAACCGGTCGCCACCACGCCAACCGCGCCGACGAGACCCAACGCGGCCAGCACCTCCAACAACGTGAAACCGGCCCGCCGGAGTCGACGCCGTCTTTCCCGACGGTTCCCCGGGCGCGCGACCCGGCTCCGCCACCACACTCCCGGGCTCATCGGCCGGCCTCCCGCACGCTCACCCGACCACGCTGGTTGACCACCACGACCCGGCGCGCGACGGCATTACCGATCACGAAGGTCGCGTTCTCGGCCCCACCGCCGGAGGAGAAGCGCACGTCGCCCCCGGAATTCACGTCCAGGAAACGCACGCTCTGGGGCAATGCCTGGCGCTCCCGCCTCGTCTCGAGAGGTCCGACTTCGAATGTACGCTCGTCGAGGACGCGCACCGTCCACGAGCGCCCCTCCGCCAGAGCGCCGTACCGCGCACGTGTCAACGCCGAGGCGACCCGCACTGCCCCCGACCGCGTCTCCAACTGGCGCAACAGCCCCGCCGTCCAGGGCGTCGCGCTTCCCACGACCACGCCCAACGCACCGAGCAGAACCAACAACTCCAGGAGCGTCACGCCCCTTTGACCATCGACCTTCATGGCTCCTTCCTCCTTGGGAGTGGGGAGCCGCTTCGGAACCGGGGATCGGCGTTCTACCCGATCGGTGACGAAAGCGACAAGACGCCGCGATCAGATTTCCGACCAGCCCGCGTAGGACATGTACCAGCGCACAATCGTCGGGCCCCAGAACAACGAAACCAGGGCTCCCAACGACAGAAAGGGGCCAAAGGGAATCGCGACCCGGCGGTCGGCCCCCTGCGCGATCATCAGGACGATGCCGATGGCCGAACCAAGCAGGGAGCCGAGGAGCAACGTCAACAAGACTCCCTGCCAGCCCAGAAAAGCGCCGATCATGGCCAGAAGTTTGACGTCGCCCCCTCCCATACCCTCGCGCCCCGTGGCGCGCTCGTAGGCCCAGGCCACCGTCAGGAGCAAGCCACCGCCGAGCAGGACGCCGGACACGGCTTCCAGAATGCGCGGCGTGCCGCCCGCCAGGGCGACCATCAGGCCAATCACGATTCCCGGCAGGGAGATCTTGTCGGGGATGATCTGATGATCGAGATCGATGTAGGCGACCGCCAGCAAGGCGCAGGCAAACGCGAACTGCACGAGGAAGGAAATCGATGGACCCTGGTGCGCAAAAAGCGCAACGGCCAGCAGGGCCGTCGCGAGTTCCACGAAGGGATACCGCGCCGAAATGCTCGTCCCGCAGATCCGACAGCGCCCCCGGAGCAACAACCAACTCAAGATCGGCAGATTGTCGTACCAGGCAATCGTCGTCCGACACGACGGGCAGCGCGACCGCGGCTTCACCACCGACTCCCCGAGAGGCAATCGATGGATCACGACGTTCAGGAAACTACCCACCGACGCACCCAAGTAGACCACTGCCGCCCAGAGGATCATTTCGCTTTCCACGATTGCGGGAAGACTCGCACGTCGCTCGAAGCAACGCCACGCACCCCGACCCCGAAATTGACGCCCCAACCCCTCCGCGGGCCCGCCGCGCCGTCGAACCCGGACCCGGCAGCGCGCCGTCGGCGCGTCAATCTACCGGCATGCCCACTGGGTTCCCCGGGGCGACCGGCCGCCGGTCTTCATCCCGTCCCTCGTCGGATCGGCCGTGCGGCCGATCCGGTGGGGCCACGCGACGCCCCAGGCTCCAGGCGAGCCCGGCGAGCAAAGCACCGGCGTACCCATCGATCGCGTAATGCCAACCCAGAGCCAACGACCCCACAAAGGTGATCGCGGTCAGAACCCAAAGGAGAAGACAAAGCCCGCGCCACCGCGTCGTCGCAAGAGAAAAGAGCGTGAACATTCCGACGTGCAGGCTCGGCAGCGCCGCGACGCCGTAGTAGAGCTTCACCGCGTAGTACTCCGGTCCCGCCCGGAAGCGTGCGTAATCCTGGATCAACGTCCACTGGAGATGTTGTGCGAGGGGCGCCCCGTCGAGGCCCAGGAAGCGCATCGGGCGATAGTAGGCCGGCCCCAGGGCCGGCCACAGGATGTACACCAGACTGCCCAGCATCCACAGAAGGCAGTAGGCGAAGAAGAACCCGCCCCGGGCCGGCCGCAGACGAGTGGAGAAGACAAAGAGCAATGGCACCAGGAGTTGGGTGGGGAAAAAGAGCAGATAGGCGTGGTCGAGAAAGCCGAGAAGCCCGAAGCGTGTCGCGAAATCGGTCGCCCAGACGGCAGGGTCGATGCCGAAGTGCAGCCATGCATCGAACCGCCAGAGCGGAGAGTCGTACAAGCGCGGATTGAGCGCCGGGACGTATTGCTTGAGGTTGACGAACACCACGAGGGTCACGTGCACCGCGACCATGGCCGCGACGAATTCCAGGAAAACCCGTGCCGAGGTCAGGCGGGCAGCCAGGGCTCCCAGGCCGAGCCGCGGCCCGACCGCCCGGTCGAGCGCCCAGGCGAGCAGAAGCGAACCGTAGGCCACTCCGAAGACGAGCTGGACCTGCTGGAGGAGATGCGCGCTGGGCCAGTGCATCGGCAGACCGAGCGCGAACGCGACCGCCTGCCCGATGACGGCATAGACCGCGACCAGGCCCAGACACCAGCCGGTCCACGCCGTGCCGCTCAGGGATGCGCCCGGGGCGCGAACGACGCCCTCTCCGGCAGTCGCGTCGATGCCGAGATCCAAGGCCGAACTCATGTGCGCCCCCTCGTCTGCGTCGGTCGCCCGCCGGCGGCCGCCGTCGAATCACCGGTCTCTGCGTTGGAATCCCCAGGGGGCCACGCCCGCACCGGAGAGACCGGCACGCCCCCGGTATGGACGACGGCGCCCTGCTCGCTCTGGACCAGGACGGGTCGATCCCCCGCAAGCAATCGGGCCGACGCAACCTGGGCAGGTCCCGTGGTCGGCGCAGCGGGCATCACCAGGACGCAAGCAGCCCCGGCGCACCCGCGCCCCGCGACCCAGTCCTCCATCGCACAAAGTTCGCCGCGCCCATGTTTCTCGGGCAATCGCCAGACCGCCAACGGCAGATACGCAAGCGGCACCACCGCCGGGCCCGCGCATCGGGCATCCCCGGCGAGGACCGCAACCCCTTGCTCGGCAAGCCGCGCGTGGGTCTCGAAGGGATCCAGCATCAGGGGCCGTCTCCACGCAAAATCGTCGAAGCGGTCGGCCACGAGCGCAAGGGCGAAGACCGAGACCAGGGACACGCGGCCCCACCGCGGGAGCGGTGCCCGGGAAGACACGGCGACGGCGGCGTAGGCAACGAGAATCGTGGCCGTTGCCGCAACGACCCAGAAGAAACGTGTGAAGAAGACAAAGGGCTGAACGGCCGCCAACCCGACGTACGCACCGACCAACGACAGAGGAACGAGGACGAGCGCGAAACCCTCCGGGCCGGAGGAGCGGTGGACCCCTCCCCGCAGATCCGTCCGTTCGCCGAGCAGAGCCCGGCCCACACAAAGACCCAGCCCGATCAGCAGCAAGGGCCAGGTGCGAGCGAAGAGCAGCGATCCAAACCAGTCGACGAAGAGTGTGTGAAGGGAGTCGGTCCAGGTCGTTGGAGCCGACTGTGCCACGCGCACGAAAAAGGCGTGCTCGTCTGGAAGGCGCATGGCAAGAACACCGTCGACGAGGTCCCGCCCATCGAGGGCGGCATCGAGCGCCGCCGCTGCGGGCAAGGCGAGCAGCGGAAGAGCGCACGCCAGCAGGCGTCGGCCTCGGCCCGGGCCCGGCACGAGCAGAAGAGCGACTCCGCAGACCAAGGCCAGGGGCTTGGCGAGCGCTGCCCAGAGGATGGCCCACCCGGCCCACACGACGGCACGATACGAAATCGCCAACATCGCGCCGAGCAACCCCACACCAACGAAGAGGTCGGCACTGGCGCGAACGGTGAGAATGCATCGCAAGGGGTCGAAGACATAGGCGAGAGCCGCGAGGACCGCGGCCCAGAATCCGCAGAGTCGCGTCGCCAGCACGAAAACGAACGCGCCGCCGAGGGCCGCAACCGCGAGCGCCGCGGCCGAGGAAAGTGCGGGGCTCGCGGTCGGCCCGAGAAGGGCGATGGGCAGAACCTTGGGCACGGTGTACCCGAACGAAGCCGACGTCCCCTCCCGCAGCCCCCGGAATTGCGACAGATACGACAGGAGGTCCGCGTCGAGATGCGCGTTGGGGAATTGCGCCGCAAACCAGACGCCCTGCAACACGACGGCCAGCGCGGTCAGGCCCCCGCCGACCCACGGGCGGTGGTGCGACTCTCCCGATACATCGCTCATGGGAAGTAGGTCGCCAGCCGGGGAAAATCGGTTCGATCCTGGACCGCCGCCATCCGTGCCAGAGCCGCCCGGGTGCGCGGCCCCTCCCGCACGAAGACCAACGAGGCGGGATCGGAATAGACGTACAGGAGATCGTCGCGCGCGAAGAGCCGCGGGTGGATGTCGCGCCATCTCTGCACGACCACGATGTCGGTCGGGTAGGCGTCGAGGAGTCGCTCCCAGCCTTCCGAGCCGTTCATGAACGCAAAGTAGTCGTCGATCACGGCCTTCGGATAGACCGCTTCGAAGCGTCCGTCGATGAAGACCCGCGACGACGGCGCCATTCTGGTGATGGCGTAGGCGCCCCACTCGAAGGGCATCGCGACATTTCCCTGAAACCCGTGCTTCTCGAGAAATCCGATCGCATCGACCGGATAATCGAGGCGGCCGTACCGGATGGCGACGCCGTGGTCGACGTAGTGACGTGCCCAGATGCCGATCTGGAGGAACGCGAGCGCCGCGGCGCCGATCGAGATGGCCGCGAGGACCGGTGGTCGTGGACGAAGGTAGGGCCACCGCTCGACCAGAGCGCGGCGCATGCGCTCGACCGCAAGGACGACCAGGGGCACCGCCACGATCGCAAAAAGAACCGTATGTCGCTGATGCCGGAAGGCGAGAACGGCGGCGACGACTCCGAAGGCCGTACGCCAGGCCAGTGCGGCGACGACGGAGCGGCCCCGTGGGGAACGCGGCCACAGGACGACGAGGCTACTCGCAAAGAGCGCCACTACGATCTTGAACCGCAAGAAGTCGGTCGAGAAGAGGTCGACGGGGTGCCACTCCGAGATCTGATCGTGCATGTCGAGCGTGCGCGCCAGGTAGCCATAGAGCTCCCAACCGAAGGGATTTGCCAGAGGCGCCGCGAGCGCGAGCAGCCCGACCGCGGCGAGCGCGAGCAGTCGTCGACCAACACGCGAGCGCACTGTCGAATCCGACCCGGCCCACGCAAGGAGATCGGCCGAGATCGTTGCGGCGCAATACAGACCGAACATGCCGATGCCGACGAGGAAGCCACCGTGGAGATTGGCCCAGAGCAGCAGAAGAGGCGGGATCGCGAGGATTTCCCTTGCCGGCAGGATCGGCAGCGGCGTTCCGGTGGCGTCGGCGTGGACACGAATCCGGTCGGCGCGCGCCAGGAGCCAACCTTCGAAGGCCAGGAAGACCATCGTGAAGAGTTGCGCCCGGAAGGTCGCTCCCGGCCCGATGACCGCAATGGCCAGAACACACACGACCGCGGCGGTCAGAGTCTCGAATGTCCGCTGCTCGGGCGCAAAGACCTCGCGATCGAGGCGGACGGTGTCGAGCACCAGGAGCAGCATCAGAAGCAGGACCAGGAGCTTTCCGAAGACCAGCCCGGCGGGCCCGAACCCATCGAAGAGTCCGGCAAAAACCACGTCGGTCAGCCACTCGTGGTCGTAGAAGAGGGCACCGGGTGCCGAATAGGAATAGGTCTCGACCGCCGGCAGCCCCTGCCCCTGCCAGATCGTGCGACCATACTGCAGATGCGCCCACAGGTCGGGGTCGGCCACGTTCCCGCCGAAGAAGTAGAGCGCCGCGGCAGACACCAACAGGATCGCCAGGACCGCCCTGGCCTGCTCGGCAGATCGCACCCGATTTTCTCCCTCGGTCCTCACGTCATTCCCCCGATGCGAGAATGGCGTCGTGCCCAATCCGGGCACGACGCCATCTCCCTTGTCGCAACCGCGTTGCGGTTGCTCGCCACCCCGGCCTACGGCGCGTTCTGGAGACCGCCGGACGCCGAATCCCAGTTGTACGTCTTGTCGCCGTTGACGTGGAAGGCGACCGCCGTGAAGGCATTGCCCGCCGGCGTGAGGGTGATCGACACCCCAGGCGACTGCTTGAAGCCTTCGAGATTCGCCGTGTTCGAGCTATAGGCCGCATTCGCCGCGAAGTACGCCTCGGCTGCCGTCGCGAGGTTGCGCAGATCCGACGACGCCCGGGCATTGAAGCCCTGCGCGCGGTACGCGGAGAACTGCGGAATCGCGATCGCGGCGAGAATGCCGATGATGGCGACCACCACCAGCAACTCGATCAGTGTGAATCCCTTTTCGTCTTTCGTCTCGAACATCTCTTCCTACCTCCTGAAGTCCGACCCTCTGCCGGGCGACCGCCCTTCGCGACCGCGTCTTTGTCGATGGATTCGTCGAGCCGCACGCTTGCGCGGCGCTTCAAGCCTGAGCAACCCGGATGCCAGCGTGAGCCGGGTCGAACGGGGATGCAGCCCCCGGCCGGAAAAGTGTGGAACCAGACGAGAATTGCCCCCCCTTCGCCGGTCGCTTCTGCAATCTCCCGTGCACCTGCTGGCGTGTACGCCCACGCACCCGCAGCACCGCAGCGGCACGATCTTGACGATCGGTGATTTCCGTCACGCCGAGCGGCAATCGGTGACCATGGCCGCAAAGTGGCAACGACAACGACGCCGTCATGATCTCGACGTGGATGCCGCAGCGGGGCCTTCCGGGGCCTCTGCCCCGGATTCCTTTCCCGATCCGGACCACCTCAGCCTTCCCTCTCTCGCGGGAACATCCCGCGCGACAGACCCGCGGGCATCGCCGCGGTGTTGCCGTCCAGGCCGTACTTCTGGAGCCGGTGCCGGAACGAGCGATAATTGATGCCCAGCAGGGAGGCGGCCTTCTTCTTCACTCCGTCCGCGCGCTCGAGCGCGAGAAGCAGCATCCGCTTTTCGTACGCGGCGAGTTGGTCGTCGACACTGCAGCCCTCCTCGACCGGGAGTCGGGTCTCCGCCGGGGTCGCGGTACCCTCCGGCGCCTCCGCATCCATCCTCTCCGGCCCGGCGGCCCGGACGAGTCGCTCGAGCGGAGGAAGGCCTCCGTCGAGGGCCGAGACCGTCGCTTCGGCCGCGCGCGATCGGCCACAGGGCGCCGGCGCGATCCCCCGCACC
>JAPOLW010000139.1 GCA_029976905.1 bacterium
CGGCCTTTTGCTGCTTTCCCGTGCGGCCGTTGTGTCCGAGCGCGAGCATCCGGTCGTAGAGCACGGGATCGTCGGTGGTCGCAACCCCGCATTCACCTCCCGATACGGCCTTTGCGCCCTGCAGGCTGAAGCAACCGATGTCGCCCCAGGATCCGACCGGACGACCGGCGTAACTCGCGCCGGGCGCATGCGAACAATCCTCGATCAGGGCGATGCGGTGACGGCGCGCGATCTCGAGAAAAGCATCCATCTTGCCGGGATTCCCCCAGACGTGGACGACGCAGATCGCCTTCGTACGAGGCGTAATGAGTCGCTCGACGTGCTCGGGATCGGCGATGAGCGTCTTCTCGTCGACATCGCAAAAGACCGGCGTCGCGCCCGTCTGCAAGATCGGCGTCGTCGACGCGAAGAACGTGTAGGCGGGGACGATGACCTCGTCTCCCGGACGACAGCCAACGGCAAAGTAGGCGCTGTGCAGCGTCGACGTGCCGCTGTTCATGGCGAGTCCGTATTTCGTGCCGATCAGCTTCGCCCAGTTCTGTTCGAACTGCTTTTGTGCCCCGCCGCCATCGGAGATGGTGTTCACGTCACGCAGGCCGCTGTAGAGGATCGACGCGACGTCCTTCACCGTGACCTTGCGCCACTTCTCCTTTGCCTTCTTGGCGACCGCCTTGCTGCCACCGAAGATCGCCAACTTGCCGTTTGCGCCATTCGCGCTCGCTTCACTCATCCTGCCTGTCTCCCGGGAATTGCCTCGAGGTTGCGGGCCCCGTCGCTGGCGGCCGTTCGGCCGCGGTAGTCCTCGGCGGTCACGCCGCGATAGAAGAGTGCCGAGTCGTCGAGGGGAAAGACCACCGGCTCACCGGTGATCGCGGCGGTGTAGATGCCGGTCGCCAATTCGACCGCATGGCGAGCCGACTCCGGTCCGACCGGAAGCGGCTGCTCCATGTCGAGGGCCTTCAGGATCGCCTCGAAGTACGGACGATGGCTGCCGCCATCTCCTCTCGGCTTCGTCGGACGGCCCAGCTTCTCCTTGATCTTGTCACCCCCACGCGTCATCACCTTCTGCGCCAGGTGCTGGATGCGTGCGACTCCGCTTCCGCCACCGCTTTCGTCTCCTTTGGAGGCATAGCGGTGCACCTTCTTGGTCCCGACCACGTCGAAGAGAACGCTCGACCGGCCGACTCCCGTCGACGAGCTACAGGAGACGATCGCGCCGTTCTTGAAGCGGACGGTCGCAGCGAAGGTGTCCTCGGATTCGATCGGCAGATGGACCGTGTCCATGCTCGCCGTGACACTTTCTGGCTCGCCGTAGACGAGATACATCAGGTCGAGCTCGTGCACGAACTGCGTCATCACAGTGCCGCCGCCCGACATCCTCCAACTGCCCCAATTCTTCGCCGCCTGGAAGAAGGCGCCGCGCGCCGTGCGGTTGAAGGTGCCTCCGACGAGCTTTCCGAGCGACTCGTCATCCTTGAGCCGCATCAGCTTCTCGACGTCCGCGGCATAACGACGTTGGAAGACGGTCGACAGTCGGCCCGGGTACTGCTCGGCAAAAGCGATGAGCTCGTCGGCTTCAGCAAGCGTTGGCGCGAGCGGCTTCTCGCAGATCACATATTTGCCGGCCGCCAGCGCATCCTTGACGATCTGCGGGTGTGCACCCGGCGGCGTGCAGATATCGATGACGTCGACATCCTCCCGGTCGAGCAGCACGCGATAGTCCGTCGTGGAGACGGGAAGAAAGTGCTTCAGCCCGGCCTGCCGGAGGCGCAAGTCGTCCGTGTCGGCAATGCCGATGATGCGAAAGCGCTTCGAGAGAAATTTGTACGCCTGCAGATGGGAGGGAAAGATCGCTCCCGCACCGATGACGCCAACACCGAACTTCTTGTTCATGGTTTACCCACTCCGGTTTGCCGGGCGATGATCCGCCTCATTCAACCGCTCCGACGCGCTCCGACGCGACCAAGCTTTCTTCCTACCTTCTCCGCCGTGGACCGCCCCGAGCGCACGAGCGACTCGATGCGGCCCGGGTGGTGCACCGGTTCGGCAGCCAGATCCCGCCACACGCCAGCCGGGGAGAGCCATTCCGGAAACCACCGATCCATGTCGTCGCCGCACAGGCGCTCGAACGAAGCACGCTGCACCGGCGTCCATCGCGTCCAATAGCTCACGGGTTGACGCGCGGAGTTCAACTGTTCGACGACCACCCGACCCTCCCCGGAGAGTCCCAGGAAATCCTGCAGGCGCGGAATCGACGAACTAAGCCGATCCAGGCGCACGCGGGTGTGCATCCCGTCCTCGAGACCGCCGAGGCGCTCCTCGATCATCCGATTGTATTTGCTCCAGCACCAGCAGCATTTCTCGAAACGCGTGAGGCTCTCCCACTGCGCGGAGGTGAAGTCCCCGGTCCGATCACCATGGAGCCGGGCCCGTCGCCACATGAGTCCTTGACGCGGGTAGATATCGTCGTACCAACCGCGGTAGTACATCGATGCGACCGAGTCCCGACCGTCCCGGATGAGCCAGATGTATCGCGCCTCCGGAAAGATGTCGCGCAGGATCGGAAAGAGCAGCGTGTGCTGTAGATTGACCTCGCCGTAGACCTTCCCGTCGACCGTCGGCTGTCGGGTCTCCCGGAGGATGTGCTCGAGTTCCTCGCGCGAGTAGGCGCCCAGATGAAAGGCGGTCGCCTCCGCTGCGAGTTCGGGCTTGGGGTGGTGCAGACACACCGTGCCGGGGATCTGATTCAAGGCGGTGGCGATGGTCCGGCTGCCGGCCCGCCCGGTACTCAAGACAAAGTACATCGCCTCAGAATGTCCGAAATGGAAACGCGCAGGCGCAAAGCCGCGCAGTGAAAAGGAAAATGGGTCGCGTCCTTGCTGTTATCGGTACCCACGGCCCAAATCTCAAGCAACTCGACGACGACCCTCATTACGCCGGGTTCCGCGCCCCCAGAGCAAGGGGGAAAGGCCCATCCGGCTTCGAATTCCGGCCAAAATTCCGACCGTCTACCAGTCCACGACGAAATCGTCCCAGTCGACGTGGGCGCCCCGGCGCCCCGCCCCCCCGAACCAGGCGACACCCAGACCGACGTATCCTTCGGGCAACGGCCGCCCAAGCGGTGCGACCAGGCGTTCGACATCGAACTCCCGCTCGTGGGTCCCGCCGGCAGCCGCATCGTCGGGCACGATGGGTTCGAAGGCCTCCCCGTTCCAGCGGAGCACCGAATAGCGATAATGCCGCGGCCCCCGTTCGAGGGAAATCCGGTACCAACCCGCCGGAAACGCCTTGCCGGCGCCTCCCACGCTATAGGGGAGGAACGATTCGTCGACGAGGTCGTTGGGTCGATCCCCGGCGGCGGAGACGGCTCGCGGCACCTCGACGGCAAACCCCACGCTCCCGGCACGAATCGGTGAATCCGTGTCGGCGGGCTCGCCGAACGCGCCACCGATCACGCCGTACCAGCGATAGCGTTGCGGGCCCGTTCCCTGGTTGGTCGCCGTGTGGGGCACCTCGGGGCAGTCGCGTGGGCAGGACGCCTCGGCGAGCGTCAGGTTGTGCAGGATCAGATAGTGTTCCCCGGCACCCGAGACCGGCACCGGCTCGTGGACGTGCAGATCGACCCGAAGGCGTCCGGACGCCCGCGACTGCGTCCGGCGGCTGCTGAAGATCTCGAGAACACCGCCGTTGACCAGGCCAATGGGATCCCCGCCGGGCTCGAGGGTATCGAATCGATGCACCGCGACCGCGGCGCCCTCGCACGATCGATCCCCGGCACACACCGGCGCCCCGTGCTCGCGCGCTGGCGCTCCCGACCAGTGCAAGGAGCCTCCCGGGGCGCATCCGCCGCCAGCGACCCGCCGCACGAAGGTCGCATGCCCGCCGCGACAGGTCGCCGCACCCGGAGCGCTCCAATCGCGCTCGAAGCTCTCGGAAAACTCCAGTGCGGGCGTTCCCGGGGAGCAGGCGCCCACCAGAGCCGTGGCGAGCAGAAGGGCACGGCGGCGAAGACGGCAATGCATGGGTCGGCTTCTTCGATTACCCAACCCAGTCATGAATGCACACCTCGGAACGTCCGCCCCGACCCTGCTCGTCTTCTTCGCCATGGTCCTCTGGCTTGGCCTCCTTCCCGGATCGGACTCCAGCGCCGCCACCCGGTTGGCCGACCTCAGCAACGCCACCGAAGAACTCGTCGCGCGCGTGCAGCCCGGCGTCGTTCAGGTCCTGTCCACCGGCTACGGACCCGACCGACCCGGCCCCCTCTCCTCCACGACCGGAAGCCTCCTCACCACGCAGCACTCGGCCGGCTCGGGCGTCTGCGTCGACCCCGACGGCTACATCCTCACCAATGCCCACGTGGTCAAAGGCGCCGGGCGCGTGCACGTGGTGCTTCCCCCCGAAGAACCGGGCGGGAACGGCAAGAACGGCTCGATCGTGCGTCCGCGCGGCCAAAAGATCGAGGCCCGCGTCATCGGCATCGATCAGGAGACCGATCTGGCCCTGCTCGCCATCGACGAGAAGAATCTCCCGACGGTCCCCTTCGGCGACTCCGACGATCTGCGCACCGGAGAACTCGTTCTGGCGATCGGCAGTCCCATGGGCCTCGGTGGATCGGTCTCCCTCGGCGTCGTGAGCGCCCTCGGGCGCCAGCGGGGCCCGGAGGACCCGATGGTCTACATCCAGACCGACGCTCCCATCAATCCCGGGCACAGTGGCGGACCACTCGTCGACACCCAGGGACGCCTGGTCGGGATCAACACCTTCATCCTCTCCCATTCCGGAGGCAGCGAGGGCATCGGATTCGCGGTCCCGAGCAACATCGCCCGGGCGGTCTACGAACAGCTCCGCAAGAACGGCCGCGTGCGCCGGGGGAACATCGGCATCTTCCCCCAGACGATCACACCGCTGCTCGCCCGCTCCCTGGGCCTCGGCCGCGACCACGGCGTCGTACTGGGCGACGTCCAGCCAGGGGGCCCGGCCGATGCCGCCGGTCTGCGCATTGGCGACATCATCCTCTCGATGGGAGGCAAGGCGATGGAGAACGGACGCCAACTGGGGGTGAACATCTACCAACACGCGCCGGGTGACATCATCGAGATGGAGATCGAGCGCGAGGGCAAGCGCTCGACCGAGTACTTGTCGGTGCGCGAACGCGAAGGCGAGCCCGAACGCATCGCGGAGATGGTCCGTCCCGAGAAGAACCTCGTTCCGGGCCTCGGCATTCTCGGCATCGAGGTCGATGGCGAGGTCAAGAAGCATCTCCCTCCCCTACGCATCCCTCGCGGCGTCGCCGTGGCCGCACGAGCAGCCGATGGACCCTTGTTCGAAATGCCACTGCTCCCTGGCGACGTCATCGTTGCGGTGAACGGAGAGGACATCATCACCCTCGATCAGCTGCAGGAGACCGTCGCCGGCCTGCCGGGTGGCGATCCTGCCGTCCTCCAGGTCCAGCGTGGCGGGAAGCTGCTCTTCGTCGCCTTCGAGGCGAGCCGCCGCCCGGGCGCGCCATGAGAAGTCTGGCTACAGCCGGAACTCCTCTTCAATCGGCGAGGAGTCCAGCCGGCTGGTGGCCTCCGTCCTGGCTGGACACGAGGGGCACCGCAGCTGGATCGACGACCTCGCCGTCGCGCCCGATCGACGACGATGCGGTCTCGGTCGGCGCAGGACGGATGCGGCCGGGCGGATGACCCCGGGGCGACGCCCTCACGTCGCAAGCCCGGTCGACTCGTCGAGGCCAAGAAGAAGATTGAGATTCTGCACCGCGGCGCCCGCGGCGCCCTTGCCGAGGTTGTCGAGGATCCCGACCACGAGGACGTGCCCGTCGGGATGCGGCACGACGTGCAGGTCGACACGGTTGGTCGCGTTGCAGGCTTGCGGGTCGAAGGTGAATTCGTCCGCGTCGAGCGGGACACGAAGGGCCGGAACGTGAACGAAGGGCTCGTCGGCGTAGCGGTCCGCGAGAACCTCGTGCACACGCTGCGCCGTGACTCCGGCAGCGAGCGCTTGTACGTGCAGCGGCATTTCCACCCGCATGCCGCAGCGAAAGGGACCGACCGCGGGGATGAAGTGGGGCGCGCCGGCGAGTCCCGTGTAGGCCACCATCTCCGGCGCGTGCTTGTGACGACGATCCATCGCGTAGGGCGCCTCGTGGGCGATGCGCATCAACCCGGTCTCCGGCTCCTCCCAGCGCTCGATCAGGGTGCGGCCGCCGCCGGAATATCCCGAAACACCGTGCAGAGTGACCGCCGCGGTCGGCGGCAACATCGCCTCCTCGAGCAAGGGCCGCAGAGCCAGGATGACCGGGGTTGGCCAGCAGCCCGGGTTCGAGACCCGACGCGCCGCCGCGAGCTCCGCGCGGTGCCCTGCCGCCATCTCGGGGAGGCCATACTCCCATCCCGGCGCCACCCGGTGCGCCGTGCTGGCATCGACGACCCGGGTCGCCTCGTTTTCGATCAATCCGACCGCCTCGCGGGCCGCATCGTCGGGCAGACAGAGGACCACCAGATCGGCCCGGTTCAGAAGGTCGCGGCGGACGGCCACTTCCTTCCGCCGCTCCCGGTCGGGTTCGAGTAATTCGAGATCGGAACGCCCCGCGAGCATCTCGCGGATGCGCAACCCCGTCGTCCCCACATGCCCGTCGATGAAGATCGTTGGCCGGCCCATGCCCTATTGTCGCAAGCGGAGGCGCGCTCGCGCCACCCTGGCGCGCGACCTTCGCTCCCTCGCCCCGACGGCGCTCTTCAGAGGCCCGGCAAACGCCGTTGCCCACGGGCCGGGGGCGGCGCCGACGGCCGCCGCCGCCCCGCCGTTCGACCACCGAGGACGTGGGATCGGGCCCGCTCTCGCGCGACGAATTCCTCGAAGCCCGGGCCGTCGGTGCGACGCTCGAGCCAGCGGGCCTGACGATCCAGACGCCCGATCGCCGCGAGCCGATCGTCTCCAGGCAGGCGCCGGGCGCGACGGACGGCATCCTGCAGGACGCGGATCGTCTCGTCGTAGACCTCGAGCGGCACCGGGAAGGGATGGCCGTCCTTGCCGCCGAGCGCGAGCGAGAACCGGGCCGGATCGGTGAAGCGGCAGGGCGCTCCGTGGATCACCTCGGCCGCCATCGCCAGGGCCAGCAGGGTGCGCGCCCCGAGCCCGGGCGTGAGGAGAAGCGAGGGGAAGTCCGGCGGACGGGCGCTCTGCGCCGCCAGAATGGTTCCGCGCAGACGCCTCTCGATCACGTCGGATGCGTGTACGGCGTGATGCCGGGGCATGGTCAGATGCAGGCGGGGTTTCGACGGTCCGTGCGTCGCGGGTTCGATCAGGGCCTCGCTCGTCGCCTGGACGGCCGCCTCGGGGCTCCAGTGGCGCAGGGCGGCAACGGCGCGCTCGGGGTCGCCGGCCACCAAGGTCATCTGCGCCGCCCGCGCCCGGCGCGCGCGCTCGTCGACCAGGTTCACGATGCGACCCGTTCCAGGACCCTCGATGGCGGCGTGCGGATCCGCAACGAAGCTCCCGAGCCCCTCGGAAGTCCAATGGTACCGACGGGCCTCGCCGCGCGCCCCGTTCATGCCCTGCTGCACCACGACCCAGGCGCCGTCGTCGGTCACGAAGAAACCGTGCAGATAGAGTTCGAAGCCGTCCTGGACCGCGGCACTGTCGATCTTTGCAACCAGGCGGCTGGTGCGCGCCAACGCGGCGCCGTCGAGACCAACGCGATCTCCGACGTCCATCAACTCCCCGGGCGTCCGTCGGGAGTGGCGGCCCCGTCCACCGCAGACGTGGATCCCCAACTCGGCCGAGAGCGGCGTCAGACCCCTCTTGAGGGCGCCGATGACCGACGTGGTGATCCCCGAAGAGTGCCAGTCCATTCCCATGACGGCACCAAAGGATTGGAACCAGAATGGGCTGGCGAGACGGCGAAGAAACTCCTCACGGCCGTAATGGTGCACGATGGCCTCGGTGAGAACGGCGCCCAGGCGGGTCATCCGCTCCCCGAGCCAACGCGGTACCCGACCGCCATGCAGAGGTAGGTCCGCACTTCCCGTCGAACGCGGCACGATCGCGAAAGGATACCCCGATCGTCCGGGGGGGCGCGAACCGACGCCCTGGGGTAGGCTCGCAGAACAGGGCGCGGGGGTGCCCAGGAGGAACGACATGATCGAGGTAATGAACGACCTTCCCGACCACGTGCTCGGGATCCGCGCGACCGGCCGCGTCACCGCGGACGATTATCGCGACGTACTCGTCCCCGCGCTCGAGAAGAAACTGGCCACCCATCGTCGGGTGCGCCTCCTCTACCTGCTCGCCGAGGATTTCGAGGAGTACACCGGAGGGGCGGCATGGGAGGATACCAAGGTCGGCATGCGGCACCTGACCGCCTTCGAGCGCACCGCGGTCGTCACCGGGGTCGAGTGGCTCCAGAACATCGTCCGGGCCCTCGGATTCGCCTTCCCCGGGGAGGTCCGTCTCTTCGACGACGACGACGTTCAGGAAGCCCGCGAGTGGGTCTGCGAGCCGCCGCCGACCGGGGATCTGGGCTTCGAGC